>CBFHWV010000031.1:15104-19017 GCA_965659565.1 uncultured Flavobacteriales bacterium | reverse complement strand
ACCTCTTCCAAGTCGTTGTGTTTCCCGCTGACCCGCAGGCATTTCTGGGTGTCCGCGACCCTCGGAGACTTGGCCGGGCGGTTCCCGAGGAAGACGTCCTTGAACGGGTTCATGCCCGCATTGGTGAACATCAGCGTCGGGTCGTCCTTCAGGACCATGGGAGAGGAAGGGACGATCTCGTGGGCCTTTTCGCGGAAGAAATCGAGGAAGGTGCGGCGGATGTTGGCGGCGTCCATGGGTCCGGTTTGTGGCGTTGTTCACACGCCATTGTTGGGGGTGAATTCTGTGAAAGCCGCGTCAGGCGCGGGTTTGCGGTTGTGAAAGTAGGGACTTTCCCGTATTTTTGCGCCGGAATTTTCGGCGATGAGGAAACATCACATTCGGTTCAATGAGGACCAACTCCAGACGGAGGTGGTGCCGTTTACTGCACGGGATTACGTGCGGTGGATCCTCGGCCGGGCCTTGGTGTTTGCCGGTGTGGCCTTGGCGGGCATCCTGGTGTTTGACCAGTATTTCGAGAGTCCCAAGGTGCGCAGCCAGCAGCGCCAGATTGAATTCCTCGAGTCCCAGCTCAGCACCATGGAGGGTCAAGTGACCGAGATGTCGGACGCCCTCGGCGAGCTCGTGGAGCGGGATGAGCTGATATACCGGAACATCTTCGGCGCCGAGCCCTACCCGCCCCACATGCGGAATCCCGGCATCGGCGGAGCGGACCGCTATCGGGACCTCCGTGGACTGGAGCAAAGTGAACAGGTCATCGCCTTGAAGGAAGAGATGGCCGAGCTGGAGCGTCGAATGTTGGCCCAAGGTGAGAGCGTGGGCGAGTTGGTGGAGCTGGCCGAAAACCAGGAGGCGTTGTTGCAGAGCATTCCGGCCATCCAACCCGTGCGGAACAGCGATTTGAAGCGCATGGCCAGCGGCTTTGGGTATCGCATTCACCCGATCTATAAAGTCCGGAAAATGCATTGGGGCATGGACTTCAGTGCGCCGACCGGTACGGAGATTTTTGCGACCGGAAACGGCAAAGTGGTGGAGGTCAAGAAGAAGTACAACGGGTATGGTCACCACATCAAAATCCAGCACGGATTTGGGTACGAGACCCTCTACGCCCACATGTCCAAGATTCTGGTCCGGAAGGGACAGCGCGTGGAGCGCGGGGAGGTCATCGGATTGGTCGGGTCGACAGGGACGTCCGTTGCACCGCACCTGCACTACGAAGTGTTCAAGGAGGGCAAGCGGGTGAATCCGGCCCATTACTACTTCAACGACCTGTCCCCGGAGCAGTACGAGACCTTGTTGGCGGCGTCGGAAAACGCCAACCAGAGCTTCGACTGAGTCGATTTGGCCTGAACCTCCTGCGGGGCGCATCTTGCAGGACATGGCGACCAAACGTTACTGGACCATCTCCGAAGTGGCGGAGCAATTCGACGTGAACACGTCGCTGCTGCGCTATTGGGAGAAGGAATTCAAGGCGTTGGACCCCAAGAAGCAGGGGAGTGGAAAGCGCGCCTACACGGCCCAGGACATCGAAATCATTGGGGTCCTGCACGACCTGCTCAAGGGCAAGGGCTACACCATTGATGGGGCGAAGCGCCAGCTCAAGCAGGCATTGAAAGAACACCGCCAAACCGAGGCCCTGCGCCAGCGCCTCGAGGCCATCCGTGCGGAATTGCTGCGGTTGGCCGACGAGGTGGAGCGCACGGCTTGATCTCTCAAGAGCGCCTTAGAGCACGCGGTCCTTCAGCAGGAAATCCCGCACGTATTCGGTCACCCCGTCTTCCAAAGACGTCATGTCGCGCGTGTAGCCGACGCTGCGCAGTTTGCTGAGGTCGGCCTCGGTGAAGTATTGGTAGGTGTCGCGGATGTCGATGGGGGTGTCGATGAACCCGATGTTGTCCGGCACTTCCAGTGCTTTGAACGTGGCCTTGGTCAGGTCGAGGAAGCTGCGCGCCTGGCCGGAGCCCAGGTTGTACAGGCCGCTGTCCTTGCGGTGGTGCATGAGCCAGTGGCAGACGTCGACCACATCGCGGACGTACACGAAGTCCCGGAGTTGTTCGCCGTCGGCGTAGTCCTCGCGGTGGCTTCGAAACAGCTTCATGCCGCCGGTTTCGCCGATTTGGCGGAAGGCGTGGAGGACCACGGAGGCCATGCGTCCTTTGTGGTATTCACCTGGCCCATAAACGTTGAAGAATTTGAGCCCGGCCCAGAAGTAAGGAGCACGACCGGCCTCGGCTTCGGCCAGTGCCCACTTGTCAAAGTCCTGCTTGCTGTCTCCGTAGGGGTTCAATGGCTGGAGCCGGTCGACGACACCGTGGTCATCGCTGTATCCGTGCTCGCCTGCGCCGTAAGTCGCGGCACTCGATGCGTAAACCAACGGGAGGCCCAGCCGGGTGCACAGGCGCCAAATGTCTTGGCTGTAATGGAGGTTGAGCCGGTCGAACAGGCCGCGGTCCTGCTCCGTGGTGTCGGTGCGGGCCCCGAGGTGGAGGACAAACTGGACTTGGTTCTCATTGGCCTCCAGCCAAGCTGGAAAATCCGCCCGGTCAACGCGCTCGACGCAAGTGCGGGTCTCGTGGTTGCGCGCTTTGTCCGGCCGCGAAGAGAAGTCGTCGACGAGCACCAAGTCGTTGAACCCTTCCGCATTGAGCCGGGCTGCCAATGCACTTCCAATGAACCCAGCGGCCCCCGTGATGGTAATCATGGGACGAAAGTACCTTCGCGCCCCTTCCCATGAAATACGTTTACGTCACCCGTCGCGCCCGATTCAATGCCGCCCACAAATTGTGGAACGACGAATGGTCGGAAGAGAAGAACCTGGAGGTCTTCGGCAAATGCGCCAATCCGAACTGGCACGGACACAACTACGAACTGCACGTGACGCTCAAAGGCGTGCCTTCCGAGGAGACGGGCTACTGCATGGACCTCAAGGATTTGAAGGACATCATCAAGACCCACGTCGAAGATCCACTGGACCACCGCAACCTCAACCTGGACGTTCCCTGGATGAAAGGCATCAAGACGTCGACGGAAAACCTGCTCATCGCGATCTGGGAGCAGCTCGAGGGTCCGATTGGCGCCACAGGGTGCAGCCTGCACCACATTCGCCTGTACGAGACGGAGAACAACTACGCCGACTACTACGGCGGCGAGTGAGGGCCGAGGGCCGGCGCGGGCTACCTTGCGCCCATGCCGCTCTACCAACGGGAAGACCATTACGATGAGGCCGCCATTGCGGGCATGGCCGAGCATTACCGCGCTGTGATCGAGGCCATCGGGGAGGACCCCGAGCGTGAGGGCTTGGTCAAGACGCCGGAACGTGCAGCCAAAGCGCTGGCCTTCCTGACGCAAGGGCAGGGCGCAGATCCCGCCGACATCCTGCGCAGTGCGCTCTTCGAAGAGGACTGTGAGGAGATGGTCCTGATCCGCGACATCGAGGTCTTTTCCCTCTGCGAACACCACATGTTGCCCTTTTTCGGCAAGGCCCACGTCGCTTATTTGCCCCAAGGCCGGATCACGGGCCTCAGCAAGATTCCCCGGGTCGTCGACGTCTTCGCCCGCAGGCTGCAGGTTCAGGAGCGGCTCACCCGTCAGATTCGGGACTGCATCCAGGAGACCCTGAATCCCAAAGGGGTGGCAGTCGTGATCGAGGCGCGCCACCTGTGCATGCAGATGCGCGGTGTAGAGAAGCAGCACAGCCTCACCACGACCAGTGCATTCACGGGGGCATTTCTGAACGATCCCAAAACCCGGAAGGAATTCATCCGATTGATTGACACGCAAGGCGCGTGATTCCGTTTGAATGGCCCATTTTGCGGCCATGACACCTCAAGACCCTCCCCGCCTGTTCAACGGCGGATCCCGTCAAGCCGAATTCCAGACCGGCGGCACCCCTCTGGTCGCCGACGAGCGCGGT
>CBFHWV010000031.1:4411-15006 GCA_965659565.1 uncultured Flavobacteriales bacterium | reverse complement strand
GCGGCCTCGCCATCACCGGCGCTGTGGCCTGGTACTTCGCCAGCAGTGGCGCCATCGCCATGCTCTTCAACCCGGCCGGCGGCATGTCCATGACCGGCTGGATCGTCACGCTGGCTCCGTTGGCCTTCATCCTCGCGATGAACTTCGGCCTCCAGCGGATGAGCTCCTCCACCTTGACCTTGTTGTTTGTGGCCTTCTCCGCCTGCATGGGCGCATCCTTGAGCAGCATCTTCCTCGTCTACACGGGAGCGAGCATCATGCAGGTCTTCGGCATCACGGCGGGCACCTTCCTCACGATGTCCATCATCGGCTACACGACTTCCACGGACCTCAGCCGGCTGGGCAGCCTGCTCTTCATGGCGCTCATCGGCATCATCATCGCCTCGGTGGTGAATTGGTTCCTCGCCTCCTCGGCCCTCGACTACATGATCAGCATCGGCGGTGTGCTCGTTTTCACGGGCCTCATCGCGTACGACACCCAGAAGCTGAAGCGCATTGCAGCGGGCATCGAATACGGCAGCGAAACTGGCCGCAAGCTGGCCCTGCTCGGGGCCACGAGCCTCTACCTCGATTTCGTCAACCTCTTTCTCTTCCTGCTTCGCCTGCTCGGCCGCAGGGACTGAACGCGATCACCTTCCATGAAAAAGGCGGCCTTCATCGGGCCGCCTTTTTTGTGGGAGACAGGTTGTGGAATCAGCGGACCATGAGGCGCTGCGACCACAGGCCGCGGCCCTCGACCTCGAGGGTCAGCACGTAGGCACCGGCCACCAGGGGAGCGGCATCGATGAAGTGCTTGCTGACACCCGCCGGAAGCTGGCCCTCAAAGAGCACGGCGACCTCGCGGCCAGCGGCATCGCGCAGGGCGATGCGCCCTTGGGCTGCGCGGCTGAGTTCCACTGGCACGCAGGTGATGGCGGATGCCGGGTTCGGGAAGGCGGGCTGGAAGCCCGCAAAAGCCGGAGCGCCATCGATGCCGTTCACGATGACCTCGCCCACGCGGAACTGCCAGTAGCCTTCTGGGGCCGGCATGGGGCGGTCTTGGGTCTTGCCGCTGACGGAGGTGCCTTCGACGTAGTACTGGACCACGCTTCCCTCCGCTTGGGCCGGAATGTCGGCGGACCACATGTCGTCGGCTCCGGCCGTCATGGCCACCTCATTGTAGGCCGTCTCGCCGGCCAACCTCCAGAAGAGGCGCGCGGAGGCGATGCCCGAGCGGTGTTGCACCAGCGCTTCCACCGGGTAGGGGTTCACCGTGTCTTCGGTGTCGTCCAGCGGCTGGTGGCTGATGAGCAAGGGGTCCTCCACACCCACGCTGTGCGTGATGCAGTGAATGGCGCCGCTGGCGGAGATGATCTGGTTGCAGTCAATGCCCACCACGTTGTAGCCGGGCAGGGCGGCTTCGTAAATGGCGATGGCGGTGGTGTCGTACTCCTCATAATAGGTGGGCATGAGGATGGTGTTGTTGACGAACACCGAGTTGGTGTAGGTCATGTAGTCCCCGCCGCTGTCCGGGTATCCGCCTCCCCAACCGGGCTCCGGTGGTGAAGGAATGCGCACCACGTCGAACGGCGTGCCCCACTTGCTGGTGTGGTTGGACAGGACAAACTCGAGGTTGGCTTCGATTTGCGGACCATCGGCCACGCCTTCGGGGTACTCCGCCATGAGGAGGGTCTCCTCGTCGAGGAGCTTCATGTGCATGTCAATGTGGTGGATGCCGTCATAGGGCAGGTTCTCCATCCGCACGTAGGTGTGGAGGCCCATGAAGTCGGCGAGGATGCCCTCAATGTCCTCCACACTTTGATCGGGGTATTGGGTGCCCCACCAGGTGTTTCCGCCGCTGTTCTCGTCCACGATGAGGTTGGAAGCAAAGCCCATTCCGAAGCCGTCGCTCATGAAGTTGCCCCCGGTGTTCATGAGGTCGTGTGGCGCGGCGGTGGTTTCATAGAGGTCGATGCCCATCTGGTCGGCGATGACTTGGGGAGAGGCGTCGTCGTCAGGACGTGGGCGGTTGTAAATCCAATCCACGATGATGCGGTCGTCCACCCCACTGCCATAAACCGTGTTCGGCCCGTAGTCCCGGATCCACACCGTGTTCATCGGGTTGTCGATGATGGTGATGTTGTCGAGGCTGGCCGCAGGTCCCCCGTTGTTGTTGGAGGTGAGGTAGTCTTCGACGTCGCTGGCGTAGCTCGTCAGGATGATCACCTCACATTCTTGCGCTGCATTGACCACAATCTGCTTCTCGATGGCGCTGTACCCTTCCCAACCCACGCAAAGGACTTCGATTTCTTCCCACTCCGCCATGGTGCGCAGGTTGTCGAAGTTGGGCGGGGTGGTTTCGCCACGGGTCACGGGCGCGTCAAACGCGTGCGTCTCGTAGAACGCCACTTCGCGGGGGTCCACGCCGTGGGTGAGGGGGTCATCGAGGCGTTGGCCCCAACTCAACAGAGGGAGCAGCAGGCCGAAGAGCAGCAGGAGGGAGGAGATCGGTTTCATGGTCTCAGTTTTCGGATGTCAAGGTAACGCGGCCACAAAGCAAAAGGTGGCCCCGGGGCATGCAGCTCCGAAACCACCTTCTGACTCTGGGCGGCTTATTGCTTGAAGAAGATCGGGAGGGTGATGGTCGTGGCCACGGCCTTGCCGTCCTTCATGGCGGGGGACCAAGCGGGCATCGCCTCGGCAGCTGCGATGGCGGCACTGTCCAATGCGGGGTGCAAGGGCTTCAGCACGTGGGCGTTGGTGACCTCGCCGTTCTCCGCGATGGTGAATTCCACAAACACCTTGCCTTCCACACCGTCGGCCTTGGCGGCTTCGGGGTAGGTGACTTCGCCGGCAATGAACTCCATGACCTTGGCGGCACCACCGGGGAATTCAGCGGAAATGACCTCGCCAGGGGTGGGGGTTTCTTCTGGTGCGGCAGGGGCCTCTCCCTCCGCACAAGCGGTGAGCAGGCTCAAAGACAGGGCCACGGCGGACAAGCCAAAGGCATTGCGGGTGAATCGAATCATGGGTGCAAATTAACCCGCTCCGGCGACGAAGGCATCGAGGAGACGATCCACCGTCAACGCGTCGATGTGGTGGGCGCCCTCAAAGGTGTGAAGGTGCATCGCCTCGCGCAGTCCACCGGCTTCCTGCCAATTGTCCTCGGCCGTCTTGAATCGCGCCGCGTGATCGGTGATGTAGGGGTCGGACGACCCGACCACCAGTTGCAGGTCCGGGGCGGAAGCCAGCTCGCCCTTCATGGCACGCAGGTCGGGTGGGATGACCCCGCTGTGGGCAATGAGGCCGTCCCAGGACCCGGCGCCATGCTCGCCCAGGGCCGCCCAGCGCAAAGCGGTGGCGACACCTTGGGAGAATCCCAGCAAGACTTGTGGTCCGGTCCGGTTCGGTTCGACCTGATTCCGCAGCGCATCGAGCGCCTGCACGTAATCTGCGATGTCATCCAGCCGCGCTTCCCGGGTCATCCAGCTGGCGCCCACCCGGCCTTCCGTGCCTTTGAGGTAGAAGCGGTGCGCACCTTCCGGGGCGATGACCCGCCATCCAGCCGCGCGCTGGGGCTCGAACTTTCGGATGAAGAATTCCGCGAGCTGTCCGTAGCCATGCAGCGCGTACAAGGTGCCGCCGTGGGCATGATCGGGCTCCAGCGACCACCAGCGGGCGGTGCGGGCGACTTGGAAGGTGTGGACCTGCGGGGATGTGTTCACCAGGTGAGGTTGAGGGTGGATGAGCCAAAGGCCGGGCAAAAGGTCGAGTCGATGAACACCCCTTCGGGCTGACCGATCAACGCGACCTCCAGATCGGCGCCCCAAGTCATCCATCGGTCACCGTGCATCAGGCAAGACCAGCTCGAATCGGCCCCCACACCTTCGAGGACCACCACGTCGGTGGGGCAGCACGCGCAGGGAAAGTTTTCGCCAAGGTTGAACGCCATGCGGTCCGTGCTGTCTTCAGGGGCGAGGCTCGCCAGCTGGACGTGCAACGTGCAGACGGCATTCATGGCCACCTCCACAGCTGCAGTCACATTGGGCAGCAGGTCGTCGGGGTCAAGGTTGCCGGCAGCCGTGAAGTGGCCTTCTGCATCCGCAGTCCAACGCAAGCTGTAACTGCTTCGCCGGGGAAAAGCGGTCGAAAAACGGCCTTGTGCATCGGATTCAGTCGCCGCCACTTCTTCCTCTGCTTGCAAGGCCCCATCCTCAACGGCCCGCTCAAACAACCTCCAATCTGCACCAGCCACCGGCGCGCCAGAAGGCGCTGTCATGATGTGGCCCTCCACGGCGAGTTGCATGCCCTCGGTAGATCGGTTGCAGCCGGCGAATGCCACGGCGGTGACCACCGCCATCCATGTGTGGAGCGTTCTCACAAGACTTCGAGTTTGGCGAATTTGAGCAGGAGTTGCTTCTGGCCTGCCGAGGGAAAGAAGACCGTGGCCTTCACATTGGGCTCCTGGCCTTCGAGCTTGAGCACCTTGCCCTTCCCGAAGCGGGCATGCTTGACTTCCACACCGGGCGCGATGGCCCCGCCGGAACCACGGGCCCCACTCGCCGGCGCTGGGCCGCTGGGCGTGTCGCGGGTGACCTTCTTCATGCCGGGCTTGGGCGGCACGCCTCCGCGGTTCCCGGAAGGCATCGGCTTGTAAAAAGACGTCCTCGCGGTATTGAAGTCGAAGGGCTCCGAGCGTTTGGCACTCACCGTGGGCAGATTCAGGTATTGCTCGTCGATTTCTTCAATGAACCGCGAAGGCTCATTCTGGATGAGCTGTCCCCACCGGTAGCGGGTCAAGGCATAGCTGAGGGTCGCACGCTTCTCCGCCCGGGTGAGGGCCACATAAAAGAGCCGACGTTCCTCCTCGAGCTCCTCACGGGTGTTGAGGGCCATTTGGCTCGGGAAGAGGTTTTCCTCCAAGCCCACAACATATACGTAAGGGTACTCCAGGCCTTTTGCGGCGTGGATGGTCATCAAGGACACCTTGTCATCGTCTCCATCGTCCTGGTCGGCATCGGTGAGCAAGGCCACGTCCACGAGAAAGTCGCCCATGGTCCGCACCGCGTCGGGGTTGTTCGGGTCGACTTCCTCCGAGAACTCCTTCAGGCCCGCCAGCAACTCCTCGACGTTTTCATAGCGGGCCACGCCCTCGGGAGTCTTGTCCTTGTGCAGCTCGCGCAGGAGGCCGGTGTGCTGCGCCACATGGTGCCCCAGGTCAAAGGCGTTGGCCGTGTCGAGCCGGGTCGCAAAGCCCTGGATCATGGTGGCGAAGTCTTGGAGCTTGCCCCAAGCGGCCCCTTTGAGGTCCTCCGGTTTTTTGAGCGGATCCTGCACCACCTCCCACAGGGCGCACTCGTGGTGGGCGGCTGCAACGGTCAGACGGTCCATGGTGGTTTTGCCAATGCCCCGGGCGGGGTAGTTGACCACCCGCTTGAAGCTCTCGTCGTCGGCCGGGTTGGCGGTGAGCCGGAAATAGGCAATGAGGTCCTTGATTTCCTTGCGCTGGTAAAAGCTGAGGCCGCCGTAGATGCGGTACGGGATGTTGCGTTTTCTCAGCTGTTCCTCAAAGGCCCGGCTTTGGGCGTTGGTGCGGTAGAGGATGGCGAAATCCTGGTGCTGCGCCTGTTCGCGCGAACGGGTGGTGAGGATGGAATCGGCAATGTGGCTGCCTTCATCGTTGTCGCTGAGCGCGCGGTGCACATCGATCTTGTCGCCGTCGTCATTTCCGGTCCAAACCTCCTTTTGGATCTGGTCTTGGTTTTTGGCGATGATGGTGTTGGCCGCTTCGACGATGGTCTTTGTGCTCCGATAATTCTGTTCCAATTTGTAGACAGCGCAGTCCGGGTAGTCGCGTTGGAAGTTGAGGATGTTCTGGATGTTGGCGCCTCGGAAGCTGTAGATGCTTTGCGCATCGTCTCCCACCACGCAGACATTCTCCCGCACCGCGCCCAGCTGGCGGATGATGAGGTACTGTGCGAAGTTGGTGTCCTGATACTCGTCGACCAGGATGAACGCGAACTTCTGCTGGTACTTGTGAAGCAAGTCCGGGAAATCCCGAAGCAGGACATTGGTCTTGAACAACAAATCGTCAAAGTCCATGGCGCCGGAGCGCTGGAGCTTCAGGTTGTACCGGGCATAGATTTCGGCAATCCGCGGCCGTCCCGATTGCTGGTCCTCCCCCATGATGTCGGGGTTGGCCGCGTAGTCTTGCGGGCCGATGAGGTTGTTCTTGGCCCCGGAGATGCGGCCGTGGATGGCGTTGGGCTTGTACAGTTTGTCGTCGAGCCCCAGGGATTTGATGGCGTCCTTGATGACACTCCGGCTGTCTTGGGTGTCGTAAATGGTGAAGTTGGAGGGGTAGTTGATCCGGTCGGCTTCGATGCGAAGGATGCGGGCAAAGACGGAGTGGAAGGTGCCCATCCAGATGTTGCGGGCCTCGGATTCGCCGACGATCTTGCCGATGCGGCCCTTCATCTCGCGCGCAGCCTTGTTCGTGAAGGTGAGGGCGAGGATGGAAAATGGGTCGACCCCTTGGTCGATCAAGTGGGCGATGCGGTGCGTGAGCACGCGCGTCTTGCCAGATCCCGCGCCGGCCACGACCATCATGGGGCCCTCAATGTGCCCTGCTGCAGCCCTTTGGGCGTCATTCAATCCCGCCAACATCTCCATGATTCCAAAAGTAGCCGGATTGGGTCGGCTGGCTCCGAATGCAGTCCACGAAGGGCCGTGGAATCATCTGCACATTTCGATGTTGGAATTCCCGTCATTTCACGTAGTTTTGCACCCCCGTTGAAAAATGGGGCAGGGTACGATTGTCCCTGAATGTTTGAAAAAGACGCAGATAAAAAGCAATGCCGACGATCCAACAGTTGATCCGCAAAGGCCGCACGGACAAGGTGTATACCTCCAAGTCCGCTGCACTCGATTCCTGTCCACAACGACGGGGCGTGTGCGTGCGTGTGTACACGACCACTCCGAAGAAGCCGAACTCCGCCATGCGGAAGGTGGCACGTGTCCGCCTGACCAACGGCAATGAAGTCAACGCTTACATCGGTGGTGAGGGCCACAACCTCCAAGAGCACAGCATCGTGCTGGTTCGCGGTGGTCGTGTGAAGGACCTCCCAGGTGTGCGCTACCACATCGTGCGCGGTGCATTGGACACTGCCGGAGTGGAAGGCCGCAACCAGCGTCGTTCGAAGTATGGAACCAAGCGCCCTAAGAAGTAATCTGTCATGCGCCGTAGACAAGCAAAAAAGCACCCGCTGATCCCGGACCCCCGGTTCAACGACACGGACGTCACGTACTTCGTGAACAACCTCATGCTCCAAGGCAAGAAGAGCACTGCC
This sequence comes from uncultured Flavobacteriales bacterium, assembly GCA_965659565.1. GTDB lineage: Bacteria > Bacteroidota > Bacteroidia > Flavobacteriales_D > Sanyastnellaceae > UBA8752. The sequence goes on along the minus strand of CBFHWV010000031.1, from coordinate 7,678 downwards.
TTTGACATCTTCTACACGGCCATCGACAAGGTGACCGAGCGTACCGGAGAAGATGGCCTCGAGCAGTGGAAGCAAGCCGTGGACGCGGTGACCCCCAACGTGGAGGTCCGCAGCCGCCGTGTGGGTGGTGCCACTTTCCAGATTCCCCAGCCCATTCGCGACAGCCGCAAGCGCAGCATGGCCGTGAAGTGGATCATCAGCTACGCGCGTCTGCGCAATGAAAAGACGATGGCCGATCGTCTGGCCGCCGAAATCATCGCCGCCAACAAGGGCGAAGGCGCCACTTTCAAGAAGAAAGAAGACACGCACCGCATGGCAGAGGCCAACAAGGCTTTCTCCCACTTCCGGTTCTGACCTCACCCACTCACCACACCCATCACCTCGAAATCATGTCCAAGAGGGACCTCAATTTCACGCGCAACATTGGCATCATGGCCCACGTCGACGCTGGCAAGACCACGACGACGGAGCGCATTCTGTACTACACCGGTATTTCTCACAAGATTGGTGAGGTGCACGATGGTGCAGCGACGATGGACTGGATGGAGCAAGAGCAGGAGCGTGGCATCACGATCACGTCTGCTGCCACCACCTGTTTCTGGAAGTTTGAAGACCAGGATTACCGCATCAACATCATTGACACCCCAGGCCACGTGGACTTCACCGTGGAGGTGGAGCGTTCCTTGCGCGTGCTCGATGGTGCAGTGGGCTTGTTCTGCGCCGTGTCCGGTGTGGAGCCGCAGTCCGAGACCAACTGGGGTCTGGCCGACAAGTACAACGTTCCGCGCATCGGCTTCGTGAACAAGATGGACCGTTCCGGTGCCGACTTCTTCAACGTGTTGGAGCAAATCCGCGAGATGCTGGGTGCCAACCCGGTTCCGCTGCAGGTGCCGATTGGCGCTGAGGACGACTTCACGGGCGTGGTTGACTTGCTCACGGGCAAGGCCATGGTCTGGAACGAAGAGGACAAGGGCATGACCTGGACGGAAGTTCCCGTCCCGGACGACCTGGCCGACACCGTGGCGGAGTACCGCGAGAAGCTTGTGGAAGCGGTTGCTGAGCAGGATGACACCCTCATGGAGAAGTTCTTCGAGGACCCCGACAGCATCACGGAGGCCGAGATGGTCGCCGCCATCCGCAAGGCCACCATCGCCATGGACATCACGCCCATGATGTGCGGCTCCGCGTTCAAGAACAAGGGAGTGCAGACCATGCTCGACGGCGTGATGCGCTACCTCCCTTCCCCCTATGACATCGGTGAGATCGTCGGCATGAACCCCGACGACGAGGAGGAGCAGGTGGTTCGCCACAGTGATCCCGATGAGCCGTTCAGCGGCCTCGCCTTCAAGATTGCCACTGACCCGTTTGTCGGCCGTCTGTGCTTTGTGCGCGCCTACTCTGGCATCCTGCCCGCCGGCTCGTACGTCAAGAACACCCGTTCCGACAAGAAGGAGCGGATCAGCCGCATCTTCCAGATGCACTCCAACAAACAGAATCCGATTGACCAGCTCGAGGCCGGTGACATCGGTGCTGTGGTCGGCTTCAAGGACATCCGCACGGGCGACACGCTCTGCTCCGAAGGCCACCCCATCACGCTGGAGAGCATGACCTTCCCGGATCCGGTGATCGGCATCGCCATCGAGCCGAAGTCCCAGGCGGACATCGACAAGCTCGGCAATGGCCTCGCCAAGCTCTCCGAGGAGGACCCCACTTTCCGGGTCCACACGGACGAGGACAGCGGCCAAACCGTCATCTCCGGCATGGGTGAGCTTCACCTTGACGTTCTCGTCGACCGCCTCAAGCGCGAGTTCAAAGTCGAGTGCAACCAGGGCCAGCCTCAGGTGGCATACAAGGAGGCCATCTTCAGCACGACCGATCACCGCGAGGTTTACAAGAAGCAGTCCGGTGGTCGCGGTAAGTTCGCCGACATCATTGTCAAGATTGGTCCGTCCCCAACCCCGGAAGAGGAAGGTCTTGTCTTCAAGAACTCCGTGAAGGGCGGAAACGTCCCGAAGGAATTCGTTCCCTCCGTCGAGAAGGGCTTCAAGGATGCGATGGGCACAGGCGTGCTCGCCGGTTACCCGATGGACAGCATGTCCGTGGAGCTCATGGATGGGTCGTTCCACGCTGTGGACTCCGACCAGCTCTCCTTCGAGTTGGCAGCCAAGATGGCTTACCGCAACGCCATCAAGAGCTGTACCCCCAAGATTCTTGAGCCCATGATGTCCTTGGAGGTTCGCACCCCAGAGGCCAACATGGGTGATGTCATCGGCGACCTCAACAAGCGCCGTGGCCTGGTCGAAGGCACCGACGAGCGCGGTGGCAAGACCATCGTGAAAGCAAAAGTTCCCCTGAGCGAAATGTTCGGTTATGTGACCGACCTGCGTACGCTGACCTCCGGTCGTGCGGACAGCAGCATGACGTTCAGCCACTACGCTGAAGCCCCGACCAACGTGGCCGAGGCTGTGATCGCAGAAGCACAAGGAAAATAAGTCAACGCCAGATGGCCCAGAAGATCCGCATCAAGCTGAAGAGCTACGACCACAACCTGGTCGACAAGTCTGCCGAGAAGATCGTGAAGACGGTCAAGTCGACGGGCGCCGTGGTGAGCGGTCCGATTCCGCTCCCGACGCACCAGCGCGTCTACACGGTACTCCGTTCCCCGCACGTCAACAAGAAGTCACGGGAGCAGTTCGAGCTCAGCGCCTACAAGCGCTTGCTGGACATCTATAGCAATTCTTCCGCCACCGTCGACGCGCTCATGCGCCTCGAATTGCCGAGTGGTGTGGAGGTCGAAATCAAAGTCTGACGGACATGCCTGGATTGATTGGAAAGAAGGTCGGAATGACCAGCATGTACAACGAGGCAGGTAAGAACCTGCCCTGTACCGTGCTCGAGGTGGGCCCCTGCGTGGTGACCCAGGTCAAGACTGAGGACAAGGATGGCTACGCTGCCGTGCAGGTGGGATTCGGTGACCGCAAGGAGAACCGAACCGACAAGGCCATGGCAGGCCATTTCAAGAAGGCGGGTGTGAATGCCCGTCAGGAGCTCGTGGAATTCCGCGGCTTTGAGCAGGATTACAACCCCGGTGACGAGGTGAAGCTCGAGGACGTTTTCCAGGAGGGAGAATTTGTCTCCGTCGTCGGCACCAGCAAGGGACGTGGGTTCCAAGGTGTGGTTCGCCGTCACGGATTCGGTGGTGTGGGTCAAGCGACCCACGGCCAGCACAACCGAATGCGCGCCCCAGGTGCCATTGGTGCGGCCTCA
>CBFHWV010000031.1:3089-4312 GCA_965659565.1 uncultured Flavobacteriales bacterium | reverse complement strand
GGATTCGGTGGTGTGGGTCAAGCGACCCACGGCCAGCACAACCGAATGCGCGCCCCAGGTGCCATTGGTGCGGCCTCGACGCCTGCTCGTGTCTACAAGGGCATGCGCATGGCCGGTCAGATGGGCAATGCCCGGGTGACCATCGAAAACCTCGAAGTGTTGAAGGTCATGGCGGAGGAAGGACTCCTCGTCGTGAAAGGCGCTGTCCCCGGACACAAAGGTGCCACCGTGATCGTCCGCAAGCCTGAAGCGTAAGTCATGAAAGTCCCCGTTTACAACATCGAAGGCAAGAAGACCTCCAGTAAGGAGTTGAGTGCGGACGTGTTTGGCATCGAGCCGAACGACCACGCCATCTACCTGGATGTCAAGCGCTACCTCGCTGCACAGCGCCAGGGTACGCACAAGGCCAAGGAGCGCGCTGAGATTCAGGGTTCAACCAAAAAGATCAAGCGTCAGAAAGGAACGGGTGGAGCCCGTGCCGGTTCCATCAAGAACCCGCTCTTCGTGGGAGGTGGTACCATCTTCGGTCCCCGTCCGCGCAAGTATGACATCAAGCTCAACAAAAAGGTGACCAAGCTCGCCCGCAAGAGCGCCCTGACCTACAAGGTCAAGGAGGAAGGTGTCCGCATTGTCAAGGGCTTGTCCATGGACGCCCCAAAGACCAAGGATCTGCTCAGCACGTTCGACAAGCTCGGTCTGGCCGACCAGAAGACCCTTGTGGTGGTTCCGGAGCTGAGCCGCGCGCTCTACCTGAGCAGCCGCAATTTGCCCAAGCACCGTGTCATGACGGCCGGTGACCTGAGCACCTATGACATCATGAATTGCCGTCAGATCGTGTTCGTGGACGACGCCCACGAAGTGATCACTGGCCTTCTCACCGCCTGAAGTCATGAAGAACATCCTCATCAAGCCGTTGATCACCGAGAAGATGACCGCCGAGAGCGAGCGCATCAACGCCTACGGGTTCGTGGTGAACGACGACGCCAACAAGTCCGAAATCAAGGACGCCGTCGAGAAGACGTACGGTGTGACCGTTGCTGGAGTGCGCACGATGCGCGTGGACGGCAAGGTGCGCAGCCGCTTCACCCGCACGGGCATCCTCCGCGGACGCTCCGAGTGCTACAAGAAAGCCATCGTCCGCCTGGTGGACGGTGACGTCATCGACTTCTACGAGAACATCTAAGGGATCATGGCAGTACGCAAGTTCAACCCCATCACGCCCG
>CBFHWV010000031.1:0-2992 GCA_965659565.1 uncultured Flavobacteriales bacterium | reverse complement strand
GGTGGACGGTGACGTCATCGACTTCTACGAGAACATCTAAGGGATCATGGCAGTACGCAAGTTCAACCCCATCACGCCCGGCATGCGGCACAAGGTGTTGTCGAAGTTCGACAGCATCACGACCGACAAGCCGCACAAGCCGCTCCTCGAGCCGCTCAAGAAGCGCGGAGGCCGCAACAACGACGGCAAGATGACCATGCGCTACCGCGGTGGTGGTCACAAGCGGATGTACCGTGTGATCGACTTCAAGCGCGAGAAGCACGGCATGGCCGCAGAGGTTCTCACGATCGAGTACGATCCGAACCGCAGCGCACGCATCGCGCTCGTCGAGTACAAGGACGGTGAGAAGCGTTACATCATCGCTCCGGAAGGCCTGCAAGTCGGACAGAGCATCATGAGTGGAGAAGGCGCCGCCCCGGAAGTGGGCAACACCCTCTTCTTGGCCGACATCCCGCTCGGTACCATGATTCACAACATCGAGTTGCACCCAGGCCGTGGCGCAAACATTGCCCGCTCAGCCGGTGCCTCCGCCCAGCTGAAGGCGCGCGATGGCAAATACGCCATCATCGCCCTGCCGAGTGGTGAGGTGCGCATGATTTTGACCACGTGCCTGGCCACCATTGGCAGTGTGGGCAACAGCGAGCACAACCAGCAGGTGTCCGGTAAGGCCGGTCGCAGCCGCTGGCTCGGTCGCCGCCCCCGTGTCCGTGGTGTGGTCATGAACCCGATCGATCACCCGATGGGTGGTGGTGAAGGCCGCAACGCCGGTGGCCACCCGCGCAGCCGCAATGGCATTCCAGCCAAGGGTTACAAGACCCGGAACAAGCGGAAGCATTCGTCCAAGTACATCATCGAACGCCGTAAGAAATAAGCCATGGCACGTTCGCTCAAGAAACCCCCATTCGTCCACTACAAGCTCGTGCAGCGCGTAGAGGCCATGCAGGAAAGCGGCAAGAAGTCGGTCATCAAGACCTGGAGCCGCGCCAGCATGATCACGCCGGATTTTGTCGGCTTGACCATCGCCGTGCACAACGGCCGTCAGTTCATTCCGGTGTTCGTCACGGAGAACATGGTGGGCCACAAGCTCGGAGAGTTCTCCCCGACCCGCACCTTCCGCGGCCACGCGGACAACAAGAAAGACAAGGGACGTCGTTGACGGCCGCAATCATTAGCATCATGGGAGCCCGTAAGAGAAACGCAGCAGAAGCCCGCAAGGAGGTGATGTCCAAGGTGGCCATCGCCAAGCTGAACGATTGCCCGACTTCGCCTCGGAAAATGCGCTTGGTCGCAGACATCATCCGCGGAAAGGACGTCGTCAGCGCCTTGAACATCTTGAAGTTCAGCTCAAAGGAAGCGTCCGGTCGCATGGAAAAGTTGCTCCGCAGCGCCATCGCGAACTGGGAAGCCAAGAACGAAGGAACCCGTCCTGAAGAGGCCGGCCTGTACGTGAGTGAGGTGAAGGTCGACGGAGGCCGCATGCTCAAGCGCATTCAGCCAGCCCCTCAAGGCCGTGCTCACCGCATCCGCAAGCGTTCCAACCACGTGACGCTCATCGTCGATAGCCTGAAGAAGTAATGGGACAGAAGACACACCCCACTGGCAACCGCCTGGGATTCATCAAGGGTTGGGATTCCAACTGGTACGGCGGAAAGAACTACGTCGACAAGATTGTCGAGGACGACAAGATCCGGAAGTACCTCCGAGCCCGTCTGGTCAAGGCCAGCGTGAGTCGCATCGTGATCGAGCGCACCATGAAGCTCGTGACGGTCACCATCCACACGGCCCGTCCCGGTGTGATCATCGGAAAAGGTGGTCAAGAGGTCGACAAGCTGCGTGAAGAGCTGAAGAAGCTCACGCGGAAGGAGATCCAGATCAACATCTACGAGATCAAGCGCCCTGAACTCGACGCCCGTTTGGTGGCAGAGAGCGTGGCCCGTCAGCTCGAGGCCCGCATCAGCTACCGCCGTGCTGTCAAGATGTCCATCGCCAGCTCGATGCGCATGGGTGCCGAAGGCATCAAAATCGGCCTCGCCGGTCGTCTGAATGGCGCAGAGATTGCCCGTTCCGAGACGTTCATGGAAGGCCGTGTGCCGTTGCACACGTTCCGTGCAGACATCGACTACGCGTTGGTGGAGGCACACACTACCTACGGTCGCATTGGCGTGAAGGTGTGGGTCTTCCGTGGAGAGCTCTACGGCAAGCAAGACCTGAGCCCGATGGACCCGAGCAAGGAAGAAAAGCGAGGTGGACGTGGAGGTGGCCGTGGTGGCGACCGTCCGGAGCGCCGCCGTCGCCGTCGTGAACCCCGCAGCTAAAGCCCAGTATCATGCTTCAGCCGAAAAGAACGAAATTCAGGAAGATGCAGAAGGGCCGCGTGCGCGGCCTGGCCCAGCGCGGCAGCAGCATCGCATATGGCACGTTTGCCATCAAGACGACCGACATGGGGTTCATCACCTCCCGTCAGATCGAGTCCGCCCGTATTGCCATCAACCGCTACATGAAGCGTGAGGGCCAAGTGTGGATCCGCATTTTCCCCGACAAGCCCATCACGAGCAAGCCGCTTGAGGTGCGTATGGGTAAGGGTAAGGGTGCCGTGAGCCACTGGGTGGCTCCGGTCAAGCCTGGCCGCGTCCTCTTCGAAGTGGACGGTGTGCCTGCAGATGTGGCGCAGGAAGCCCTCCGCCTCGGTGCACAAAAGCTGCCCGTGCGGTGCAAGTTCGTCGAACGTTTTGACGCCTAACCGAGGAACAGATGAAGATGAGTGAAATCACCGGTCTCAGCGACCTCGATCTCAAGGAGCGGATTGCAGCAGAGCGCGAAGCCCTGCAGAAGCTTCGGTTCAACCACACCATTGCTGGTTTGGAGAGCCCTTTCCAATTGCGCCAAAAGCGCCGTGACGTCGCACGCATGCTCACCGAGCTGAACGCGCGGAAGAACGCCAAAGCAGAAGAACAGAAGTCATGACCGTCGAACAGACCGCAACGGACAAGCG
>CBFHWV010000030.1:15752-19063 GCA_965659565.1 uncultured Flavobacteriales bacterium | reverse complement strand
TCGTCACACAGGCCATTGGCGTTGTCGTCATTCAGACAGTTGCCATCGCAGTCCACGTAGTCGGTGGCGGGATACACACACGTCAGAGGAATGGTGGCATCCGCATCGTAGTTGCAGGCACCTTCCTGATCACAGCCCGCGCAGGAGCTGAATTCACATGGATTCTCCGTATCGCCGAAGTTGCACGCAAATGGCAGCTCACAGCCGTTCATCTGGATCATCGGCGGGGTTCCACCGTACACACAGCCGTAGGTCAGGAAATCCGCCACACCCACTTCGTAGTTGTCGGCAGCAGGATCGCCACAGCAGCTCGTGAAGTCACAGGCCGCATCGTCCTGAATCGTGGCCTCCGCGTCGTAGTTACATGCGAAGGTGACCATACAACCGGCGCAGCTGGTGAAGTCACAAGAACCATCGTCAAGGTTGGCACCTGGGTCGAAGTTGCAGGCACCAGCATCGGTACATCCACCATACTGGCAGCTGCCGTCATTGAAGTCAGCCGTGCTGTCGTAGTTGGCCGCACCGGAATCGGTACAACCACCGAAAATGCAGGACCCGTCGTCCACCGTCGCAGTGTCGTCGTAGTTGAAGGCATCGGAGTCGATGCAACCACGGCAGCTGAAGAACTCACAGGAGCCGTCGTTCAGCAATGCGTCCTGGTCATAGTTACAGGCAATGGGATTGGTGCAACCCCCACAGCTCGTGGTGTCACAAGAGCCGTCATCCACATTGGAACCTGGCGTGTAGTTGCACGCGATGGGGTTGGTACAACCGAGGTACTCACAGCTGCCGTCGTTGAAGTCGGCCGCAGCACTGTAGTTGTCGGCATCCGCATCGGTACATCCACCGAATTGGCAGCTGCCGTCATCGAGGAGGGCGTCCGCATCGTAGTTGGCCGCAGCCTGGTCGGTACAACCGTAGCAGTCAAAGACGCACGTTCCATCGTTCTCGGTTGCAGCCGGATCGAAGTTGCAGGCATTCGGAAGGTTACATCCGGCGAGCTCATTGAGGTCGCAAATGCCATCGAAGTCGGTGTCACTGATGCAGGTTCCGTCACAGTTGTAGCCATAGTCGGCGTACCAGCAGGTGCCATCATCGTCCGTGGCAACGTCGCTGTAGTTGCAGGCCGTGTCGTCCATGCAGCCGGGGACCTCGTCCTCGTCACACACCCCATCGCCGTCGAGGTCGTTCAAACAGACCCCGTCGCAGTCAAAGTACACCGCGCCATAGAGGTCCTCTGGGTAGAGGCAGTTGTCGTTGTCCGTGTAAGCTGTCGTCGGGTCGTAGTTGCACGCCGTTTCGATTTGACATCCACACTGAGGCTCACCCCAGCGCAGGGTCTGGAACTGCATGTTGTCTCCATCGCCGTTCGGGAAGACTTGCACATACATCTGACCGCTGAACACGCCATCCGTCGTGAATTGGCCCACGAGCACGCGCAGGTCGTCGCCTGCCAAGCCATTGGACGAGCCATTCAGGGCAAACCAACCGCCGCCAATCTGGCCGGTCAATTCAATGTTCTGGCCCGCCTCGAAATCGGCCAACCATGGCTCGCCTTCAACCACGCTCACCTCTCCCTCACCGGCGGTGGGGTCGGCGGCTTGGGTCAGGCCCACCGTCACCCAGCTGTCGTAGGCGACATCCGGGAAGGCCTCGATCAGCGCTGGGTTGATGTTGTGGGCGTTGGCGGAGCCAATGGGGCTCTGGTGGAATGATGTGCTGGAGCGGATGAACGTCGGATGATCGGAATCGCCGGTCACCGCGCTCAAGAAATCGCCCGCATTCTCCAAAGTCACGTACACCTGGTAGGTGGTCATGCCATCGATGCCGCCGGTCAGGGTGTCGATGTCGACGTTGTAAGGACCGGTTGCTGCGTACACGCCGTCGCAAGAGCAGTAATCACAGCTGCCGTCGTCGGCCGTGGCGAGGTCGTCGTAGTTGCACGCAAAGGCATCGGTGCATCCGAGGGCCTCCAACACGGTGATCGTCTGTGTGGCCGTGGTCGCGTTGCCACAGGCATCCACTGCCGTGAACGTCCGGGTGACGAGGGCAAAGTCGTTGGCGCTGGCATCCGTCTCGTCAGACTGAAGCACGGTCACGCTGCCGCAGTTGTCGCTGGCCTCGGCAGAGGAAGCGGGCAGTTCGTCGTACACCCCCACCGTCAAGTCAGCCGGCACACTGGTGAAGACCGGCGCCACCGTGTCGATGACCGAAATGGTCTGCACGTATTGGCTGGCGTTGCCGCAATCATCCACAGCGGTAAAGGTCCGCAGGATGGTTGCGCTTCCCTGGCATTCTCCCTCTTCCGTCTGATCCGCAGAAGACACGGTCACACTGCCGCAATCGTCCATGGCCACCGCATTGGAAGCGGGAACTGGGGCATCACAAGCAATGGTGGTATCGGCTGGGACTTGGGCAAACGAAGGGGCGGCAGCATCGACAATGGTGATGATTTGAATGTCGATGGCTTCATTGCCACAATCGTCTGCGACGCGCCAGGTGCGCGCAATCTTATCGGAAATGCAGGCCTCCATCTCAAACATGGCGGCGTCGTTGTAGCTCACGGTGTAGCCGTTGCAATCTGTTGCAGACGTGACCTCGCCCAAAGCAGCGGGGCTGATGTCATCGCCACAGTTCACGGTGATGTCGGCAGGTGCTGTGAAGACCGGAGCGGCATCGTCGACCACGGAAATGGTCCACGTGGCGGACGTGCTGTTGCCAGCAATGTCCGTGGCCGTATAGGTGCGGGTGACTGTCGTCAGGCAACCGTCTCCGAAAGTCACTTCTTCCATGGACACGGACAGATCGGAACACAGGTCAGTGGCTTGGACATCTGCCGTTGGCAGAACGTCGTCGCAGCCCACGGTCACGTCAGCGGGGAAGTCCACAAAGGCGGGCGCCGCCGTGTCCACATGCGGGCCAAACGTCAGGGTCACGAGCTCGCCGAGTCCTTCGGCATTTCCGTTCGGGAAGACCTGCACGTAAAACTGGCCACTGAGATCGCCGTCAGTGGTCAACTGGGCGAGCAACACGCGCTGGTCATCGCCCGCAACACCATTGCTGTAGTCAGATGTTGCATACCAAGCACCGCCGAAGAATCCGTCGATGGCGAAGCTTTGGCCATTTTCAAACTCGGTCGTCCAGCTCTCGGCTTCGGCAAAACCAATGGCCGTTTCCCCGCCTGCGAGGTCTGGAGCCTGGTCGATGCCGATGGTCAGCCAGCTGTCGTATTGCAAGGATGGGAAGGTCTCATACAGGGCCGGGTTGATTCCATTCGGGAACACGCCGCCCAATTCGTCCTGGTAGAAGGA
>CBFHWV010000030.1:14348-15654 GCA_965659565.1 uncultured Flavobacteriales bacterium | reverse complement strand
GCAAGGATGGGAAGGTCTCATACAGGGCCGGGTTGATTCCATTCGGGAACACGCCGCCCAATTCGTCCTGGTAGAAGGAGGTCGTGGTGTTGACCACCGTCGGAACCACCTCATCGCCACTCACCGCGGACACAATGTCGCTGGCGTTCGGGGTGGTGATGTAAAAGCGGTAGGTGCGCATCCCGGGGATTCCGTCAAAGGCCACAATCTCTTGTTCGAGGCCATACTGCGCGAGGTTGCTGGAGGTCTCCCCGCAGCAGAAGTAGCAGCTGCCATTGTCGTCTGTTGCAGTGGCGGTGTAATTGCACGCGTCGGAATCCGTGCAACCGGCCACCTCAAAGGCGTCACAAATGCCATCGGCATCGGCATCGGCCACACAATTGCCGTCACAGTCCACATGCGCGTTGGCCGGGTACGTGCACAACGTGTTGTCGGTGTCTGTCGCGTTGGCAGAGTAGTTGCAAGCGGTTTGATCCGTGCAACCCGCCACTTCGTCGGCATCACAAACGCCGTCACCGTCCGCGTCACTCGTGACGACAGCGCCGTTGTCGCAAGACTGGCAAGGGCCGTCAGGCAGCACACAACTGCCGTCGTCGAATCCCGCTGCAGCGTCGTAGTTGCAGGCCAGCGCATTGGTGCATCCCTCCGGGAGGCAAGCGGAACAGCTGTTCCAGCAGACCACGGGCAACGTGGCGTCGCCTGTGACGTCCACCACGCGGTTGACATATTCGCCCGGGGCAGTCGTGCAGGACTCAGAGCCGTCAAAGGCCTCGGAGACGTCCCATCCATTGACCGTGAACTTGTACTCCTGCAAGCCCTGGGTCAGGTTGACCGTCAAGGCGTACACCCCATCCGCGTCGTCATCGCTCATGGGGTTGCACACGCCGCACCACTCATTGTAGGCGCCATTGACGTACACCATGTCGGTGGCCGCCAATCCGAACTGGTTCATGTCCACCTGGAAGGTGATGCTGTATTGGCAAGAACCGTCATCGGTCGTGGCCGTCGCGTCATAGTTCACCGCACCAGAATCGGTACAACCCATGGCGTTCGCGGCCTGCTCTGCACAGGTGTAACAGCTTCCGTAGGTGTCGCTCGTGGTCGACCCGGAGGCCGTGAGGCGGTTGGCGTAATTCGCATTGTCCGTCACGGCAGCACAGGACAGTCCTTGTTGCGCATCGTCCACCAGGTCCTCTTGGGAAGCCCAGTTGTCGATCATGTACTTGTACTCCACATCGCCGGCCGGAATGCAGACATCGACGCTGTACACGCCATCGCCATCTGCATCCGTCAAGGTGTTGTACGC
>CBFHWV010000030.1:12146-14249 GCA_965659565.1 uncultured Flavobacteriales bacterium | reverse complement strand
TTCTGCACCGCACCAACCGCACCAGGGGCCGGTCACATGGACGGTGGAGAAGGTCTCCCCTGCACAGTTCATGTCCACCGTAAAGGTCGTCGGGGTGGTCAAGCAGTTGCCATCGCAATCGAAGTTGGCCGCGGCATAGGTGCAGGTTCCGTCGTCGTTGGTGGCTGCGCTGTTGTAGTTGCAGGCCGCTTGGTCCGTGCAACCGTCCACCGCGCAGGAGATTTGGGCAAAGCCAAACGTGTTTTCAAGCAGGAAATCCTGATCGCCTCCTTCAAAGATTTGGATGAAGAATTGGCCACTGATCTCGCCGTCGGTCGTCGCTTGAGCGAGGAGGACCTTTTGGTCGTCACCGGAAATGCCGTTGGCACTGCTCGGCAGAATGTACCATCCGCCGCCGATGGGCGAGCTGATGTCCACATTGCCCCCTGCACCGAATCCAACTTCCCAGGAGTCCACATTGGGATCCACCAGGATGGACACCTCCGTTTCTCCCGCGGCCAAGTTGGGCTGCTGGTCAATGCCGATGGTCACCCAGCTGTCGTACTGGGAACCTTCGAAACCCGGAGTCGTGTAAAAGATCGGGTTGATCGAAGCGGGGGTGGTGCCACCCAAGACGTCCTGGTAGAACGACGTGGTGGTGTTGAGGAACAAGGGCGTGTCCTCATCTCCAATCACAGCCGACAAGAAGTCGTTGGTGTTGGGCGTGGTGAGGTACACGCGATAAGTGGTCATTCCGCTCACGCCATCCGTGGCGAACGTCTCGACAGACAAGCCGAAGCCATCGGTGTCTCCAGTGTATTGGAAACAGGCATTTTGAGCGGTTGCTGAGCCCAAGAAGGCCATCAGCAAACAAGCGAGGGAGTACAGTTGAAAGCGCATGTTCATGCAGTTAAGCTCTCCCTAAGATACGGATTCATCTTATTAATACACAAATTCATCGTTTTTTTTTCATTATTCATCGCGCATATCGCGCCATTCGACCAATGTCCTTTCGCCCCACGTCCCGCGGCTAACTTTGCGCCCCCCATGTTTGAGAACCTCAGCGACCGTTTCGATCAGGCGTTTCAACGCATCAAAGGCGAAGCCACCATCACGGAGGCCAACATTGCCGAAACCACCAAGGAAATCCGACGTGCCCTCGTCGAAGCCGACGTGAACTACAGCGTCGCGAAACGTTTCGCGAACCGCGTCAAGGAGAAGGCCCTCGGACAGGAGGTCCTGTCCTCTGTCAAGCCAGGTCAGCTCCTCGTCAAGATCACGCAAGAGGAGCTCGCCGATTTCATGGGCGGACAGCATGCCGGGCTCAACCTCAAAGGCAAGCCTGGCGTCATTCTGATGAGCGGCCTTCAGGGCTCCGGGAAGACCACCCACACCGCCAAGCTGGCGCTGCACCTGCGGACCAAGCTTGGCAAGCGGCCTTTGCTCGTAGCGTGTGATGTCTATCGGCCTGCAGCCATTGACCAATTGGAGGTCATGGGCAAGCGCGTGGGCGCAGATGTCTTTACCCAACGTGAGGAAAAAGACCCGGTGGCCATTGCTTCTGCCGCACTGCGACATGCCCGGGCCCATGGCAACGACGTGGTCATCGTCGATACCGCAGGACGCTTGGCGGTGGATGCCGACATGATGGACGAGATCGACCGGATCCACAGTGCCATCGAACCCAGTGAAACCTTGTTTGTGGTGGATGCCATGACCGGTCAGGACGCCGTGCGCACCGCGCAGGCCTTCCACGACCGCATCGCGTTTGACGGCGTGATTCTCACCAAGATGGATGGCGACACCCGTGGCGGTGCCGCGCTGAGCATTCGTGAAGAAACCGGGAAACCCATCAAGTTTGTGGGAACCGGGGAGAAGCCGGATGCCTTGGAGCCATTCCACCCGGACCGGATGGCCCAGCGCATCCTCGGCATGGGCGATGTGGTCACATTGGTCGAGAAGGCGCAGGAGCAATTCGACGAGAAGCAGGCCCAAAAGCTTCAGAAGAAGATCCGCAAGAACAGCTTCGACTTCGAGGATTTCCTCGAACAGGTCCAGCAGATCAAGAAGATGGGCAACGTCAAGGATTTGCTGGCCATGGTGCCGGGCATGGGCAAAGCCCTC
>CBFHWV010000030.1:0-12047 GCA_965659565.1 uncultured Flavobacteriales bacterium | reverse complement strand
GAACAGGTCCAGCAGATCAAGAAGATGGGCAACGTCAAGGATTTGCTGGCCATGGTGCCGGGCATGGGCAAAGCCCTCCGCGGCGTGGACCTCGATGACGATGCGTTCAAACACATTGAAGCCATCATCCAATCCATGACTCCGGACGAACGGCAGCATCCGGACAAACTCAATGGTAGCCGCAAAACCCGCATTGCCAAGGGCAGTGGCACCTCTGTGCAAGAAGTCAACCAGCTCATCAAGCAGTTCGGAGAGATGAAGAAGATGATGAAAATGATGAGCGGTGGCGGGAAGCGCCGCGGCCTGGGCAGCATGATGGGCCGAGGCGCCATGCCCGGCGGAATGCGGATGCCACGTTGACCCCTTCAGCCATGAGCACACCCCAGATTCTCGACGGCAAGGACCTTTCGGAACGGATCAAAGCCGAGATCGCCGATGATGTGGCGCGCCATGTCGGTGCCGGTCACCGCAAACCCCACCTCGCAGCCGTTCTGGTTGGCGAGGATGGGGCAAGCCGCACCTATGTCGACCACAAGGTGCGCAGCTGTGCCCGCGTTGGATTTGACAGCACCCTGATCCAACGCCCTGCCGACATTGGCCAGCAAGAACTCCTCGACATTGTCCACGGATTGAATGCCGACCCCGCCATCGACGGGTTCATCGTGCAACTCCCCCTCCCCAATCATTTGGATGCCCAAGCGGTCATTGAAGCGGTCGACCCCGCCAAGGACGTCGACGGGTTCCACCCCGTCAACATGGGCAACTTGGCCCTTGGGCTGCCTGGCTTTGTGCCGGCCACGCCGGCCGGCATCATGACGATGCTGGAGCGTTACAACATTGAGACCGAGGGCAAGCATGCCGTGGTCATCGGACGGTCCAGCATTGTGGGCACCCCCATGTCCCTCCTGTTGAGCCGCAGCGGTCGACCAGGCAACTGCACCGTCACGCTGTGCCACAGCCGGACGGCTGACCTCGCCAGCCATTGCCGACAAGCCGACATCTTGATTCCCGCTGTGGGGCGTCCCGAAATGGTCACGGCCGACATGGTCAAAGCGGGCGCGGTCGTGATTGACGTGGGCATCACCCGGGTGGAAGACCCCACCGCCAAACGCGGCTACCGCTTGAAAGGCGATGTGAATTTCAAGGATGTGGCCCCGAAGTGCAGCTGGATCACGCCCGTCCCCGGCGGGGTGGGCCCGATGACCATTGTGAGCCTGCTCCGCAACACCCTCTCGGCCGCGCAGGCCAAGGTTCAAGCTTGATTCATGGAGGCCGGCGCCATCACCCCCCGCGACCGGGAATGGATGGCCCGCGCCCTGAACCTCGCCCGCAAGGGCGACATCGGGACTGCTCCCAACCCCCGCGTGGGCTGCGTCTTGGTGCGCGACCAATGTCTGTTGTCCGAGGGATGGCATGGACAAGTGGGTGGCCCCCATGCAGAAGTTGAGGCCCTTCGCTCCCTTCCCAACGGTTCGACTGCCCAAGGCGCCACAGCGTATGTGACGCTCGAGCCCTGCAGCCACCATGGACGAACCCCACCTTGCGCCGATGCCTTGATTGAGGCCGGCATCGCCCGGTGCGTGGTGGCGATGCAGGACCCCAACCCTCTGGTATCCGGGCAGGGTCTCCAGCGCATGCAGGATGCGGGGGTGGCCGTCTCCCTGATCGGGGAGCACGCAGAAGCCCGCTGGCTGAACCGCCGGTTTCTGAGCAGCATCGAACGCGGTCGGCCTTGGGTTGTCCTCAAATGCGCCGTCAGCGCCGATGGCTTCATGGACCCGCCACGCGTTGCGGGCCAGCACGGCAGCCTTCCCATCACCGCCCCAGCGCTCCGGCGACTCACCCACCGCTGGCGGGCCGAAGAAGGGGCCATTCTGGTCGGCGCGGGGACGGTGGCCCAAGACGACCCCCGCCTCGATGTTCGGGAGGGCGAAGGCCCCAACCCTTTGCCGGTGGTCCTGGACCCCGATGGCCGCACGTCAGCCCAGGCCCGGCTGTACACCTCGTCTACCCCCGTCATGGTGATTGGGGGACCGGACGACCTCCCCCCCCATGTCATCCAGCACCCCGCCAAGCCCGAAGCGGATGCCTTTCAGCAAGCGCTCGAGGTTCTCCAGGCCAGGGGCATCCGGTCTGTTTTGGTTGAAGGTGGCCCGGACACCTTGCAGCGCATTGTGGACCTGGGCTTGTGGGACGAATGGCGCATCGCCCGTTCTTCGCAACCCACCGGCGGTGGACTTGCGGCGCCGGCTGCGGCAAAGGCGCCCGATGCCCATTTGCGCGGAGCGCACCCCTTTGGCGATGACCAGGTCCAATATTGGCTGAACCCCACCAGTGCGCTTTGGGCGGGGAGCTGCCCTCCCCCGACCTTGCAGGTGCCATTGCCATGATTGCCCTCGGACTCAGTATTCTTGTGTCCACGCTGTTGTTCAGCTGTTTTCGGTTGTTCCCGAAATACGAGGTCCGGCTCGAAGAAGCCGTGGTCATCAACTACATCGTGGCCGGCACCATCGCCATCGCCCTGGCTGGACCGGCGCATGCGGCCGGGAGGATCGACGCGCCCAGCTCCTGGGCCGGGGCCATCATGGGCCTGTCCTTCCTCTACATGTTCAAGAAAATCGGGCAATGCACGCAGGTGCTGGGCATGGGGGTGGTCGCCATCTCGACGAAGATGTCCATGGTGCTGCCCATGGCCGTTTTCATCCTGCTCGATCCCAACGACCCGTTCAGTTGGCCCAAAGCGGCCGCCGTCCTGCTCGCATTCCCTGCGGTGTGGCTGGCGAGCAGCCCCAGCCAGTCCTCGGATGACCCCGTCATTGCCGCTCAGGACAAGCGCCCCGATGTCACCTGGACCTTGCCGGCCATCGTGTTTTTCGGCTCTGGCCTGATTGACCTCGGGTTCGGCTGGTTTTCCTCGGAATCCCACATGTCCAGCGATGCGGACCGGCTGACCTTTGCAGCCGTCCCCTTCACCGTTGCTGCCCTCATCGGATTGCTGCGCTGGGCCTTCGTCCCATCCGCAAAGCCCATCCTCACCCGTGCCACCGTGCTCGGCGGGATGATCCTCGGTGTCATCAACGTCGGGTCCCTCTTCTTCCTGCTGTCGGCCTACCAGAGCATGCCGTTCCCCCGATCGGCGATTGTGCCGTCCAACAACCTCGGCATTGTCTTGGCCACGTCCCTTGCGGGCATCGCTTTTTTCCGAGAGCGGCCGGATGGCCGAAACATCCTCGGATGGGCCTTTGCCACGACGGCCCTCATTCTCCTTCTCCTGCCCAGTTGATTGGATTGTCGTTCATTGCGGCCATGAACGTGCCTTCGATGAACGGTGCCGCTGTTGCCGCTTGCGTCTCCATCCTTCTCTATGGATGCATTGTGGAGCCCGAGCCGCCAACTCCACCGCCGACGGTGGCCCCCGCTCCTGCCCCACTGGACACCACTTCTGAAGTGACCGGACAAGCTCCGGACAGTGTGCGCTACCTCGCGCTGGGAGACAGTTACACCATTGGGGAGAGTGTGCCCGATGTGGGAGACTGGCCAAACCAATTGGTGGACTCCCTCCTGTTGCGGCTCCCCGACACCCACTTCGAGCCGGCCCGCATCATCGCCACCACAGGATGGACCACCGCCAACCTGAGCTACGCCATGGATGCCGCTGAAGTGGACACCAGCCAGTACGACCTCGTTTCCCTGCTCATCGGGGTCAACAACCAATACCAAGGGCTGTCCCTTGAAGCGTATGAAGTGGAGTTCAGCCAACTGCTCAACCGGGCTGTCAACCTCACTGGAGGAGAGCCGGACCGCGTGTTTGTGGTGAGCATTCCCGATTATGGCTACACCCCATTCGGACAGCCCAACCAAGCCAACATCAGCGCGGACCTCGCCTTGTTCAATGCGGCGTGCTCCACCATCACAGTCAACGCCGGCATTGCGCATTACAACATCACCGGCATCAGCCAGCAATGGCCCAGTGAGCCGTATTGGGTCGCCCCAGACGGCCTCCACCCCAGTGGCGCCCAGTACGCCGCATGGGTCGCGTCCTTTGTCGGGCAAGTCGAGCAGCAGTTGCGGGACTGACCCTCAGGGCGTGGTGACCACCGTGCCCGTCGCCCCGGGAAGGACATGGATGTCCCATTCGTCGCCGGGTCCTTCCAAGACGGCCTGTCCGGCTCCAGCCAATTCCAAGAAGAGGTATCCTTCCGGCCGAAGTCGAACCGCGCCGAGACCGGCATGGTGCACCATCACCTGGCCGGCTTGCAAAGCGGTGGCATCGAGGTCTCCGAATCCAGACCTGAACGACGAGAAACGCCGGGCTTCACCGCGGACCACAGCATGGCCGATGCCATTGGGCAAGCGCAGGCGCAAGCTGTCCCCGACAAACCACACGTCCACATCCCCTGCCATTTCGTCGGACCCCATGGTCAATTGCGCGCCCCGCCAAGGGGCCTTCATGATGAAGTCGGCTTGAGATTCGAGCTGGACCCGATGGGGCATGACGCCGTAGAGGTCCACCCGTGGAACGGCATCCAGCTGGCGCACCCAGGCGCACCGATTGACCGATTCAATCCGCAACACATCGGCGTCGGTGTCGATGCGCACGCCGTCCACCGTGCCTTCCCAGGCGTGCAAGACGGCCAATGGAGTCGGGCCTTCGGGCCACCATTGCACCTCCACCCGGTCGTGCACTTCGAGCGCCGAGACCCCGGCGTCCAAGATCAATGTGTCCGTTCGAGGCGCACCGAGTGGCGTGGTGCACCCTGCGCCATCCTGCGTACACGAGGTGGCCAGCAGAGCCAGCGCCACCACAACGACTGCACAGGGAAAAGCGCGGCGGAGTGTCATTGGCGCAAGGCCTGTTTGGCCGCCTCCCAATACCGGTCCATCTCTGCGAGGGGCATGTCGGCCAAGTCGAGCCCTGCCGCCTCGATCCGCGACTCCATTTCCTCGAACCGCGCTTTGAACCGACGGTTGGTGCGCTCCAGGGCCTCGTCTGGATTGACGTCGAGGAACCGGGCATAATTGATCAAGGCGAAGAGGACATCGCCAAACTCATCGGCCACGCGGTCCGATCCCGCCTTGACCTCGGCTTGCAACTCCTCCAATTCCTCGTTGACCTTGTCCCAGACCTGGCCGGCGTGGTCCCAATCGAACCCGACGCCCCGCACTTTTTCCTGAATCCGCTGCGCCTTGACCAGCGACGGCAGCCCTGCTGGCACCCCCTCCAACACGCTCTTTCGGGTCTGCGAGCCTTCCTTTTCCTTCAACTTGATCTTCTCCCAATTGGCCTTGACCTCCTCTTCGGTGGCCGCCTCCACGTCGCCATAAATGTGCGGGTGGCGCGACACCAGTTTGTCACAGATGCCGTGCAGCACATCGGCCGCATCGAATGCCCCCGCTTCTGCCCCGAGGCGGCTGTAGAACACCATGTGCAGCATGAGGTCGCCCACTTCCTTCCCCACTTCTGCCAGATTGCCTTCCAAGATGGCCTCGCCCAATTCGTAGGTCTCTTCGATGGTCAAATGGCGCAGCGACTCGAAGGTCTGCTTCATGTCCCAAGGGCACCCCTCCCGGAGGTCGTCCATGATGTCCAGCAATCGGCCGAATGCGGCCAGCTTCTCTTCACGGCTGTGTCCGGCCTGGGGCGTGGACAAGGGGGGACGGTCGATGACCTCACGATTCGGCATGGTCCAAAATTAAGGGCACCTTTGGCGGCATGTTGTCCCGCACGCTGTGCACATTCCACATCTTGGCCCTTTCGCTGCTTGCAGGGGGGCTCCGTGCCCAAGAGGCTGCGGACACCCGTTGGGAATGTGCCGTGGGCGGCGGGTTTCTGATCCCGCACAGGTCAGTGGTCCGGCACCACCTTCAAGGCCATGCCGCCACCCTGCAGTGGACGTGGAGCCGGAAAGCCCTTGGCATGTGGAGCTGCACCCGCGAGGCGCCGCGTTGGGGCGTATCCGCCCGGTTGAATGGCACCGGCGCACCAGACGCTGTGGGCAAGCAAATCCACCTGCTCGGCTTGGCGGAACTCCGGTTGTCCCCGCGCTGGCGCTTCCGCATGGCGGGCGGGATGGGATGGACACAACACCACTGGTCGGAGCGCTCATCGGAAGAGCGCCAGCAGGTCATCATTGGATCGCATTGGAATTCGGCCATCGAAATCGGCCTGCACCGGCCCGCTTCTGTTCCCGCCCACCAATGGCACGACCGGATTGGCTGGCATCTCTGCCTCTCCCACCAGAGCAACGCGTCGGTGACCCAGCCCAACCTTGGCACCAATGTGGCGACCTTGGCCCTCTCGACAGCATGGCCGCGTCCCACGCGCCCCCGAACAAGGTCCCGTGACACCACTGTCGTGCTCTCTGTCTTGCCGGCACCCGTCCAAGGTTGGATGGCCCATGCCGGTTTCGGAGGACGCCAACCTGCCCCCACTGCGCCCCGCGAAGGGGTGGCCGAATGGGGACTCGACTGGCGGCGCGGTGGATTGAGAAGCGGCCTCGTGCTCGGCGCCATGGCATTTCACAGGCCCGGCACCTTGGCTTCAGGCTTGCATGCGGGCTTCCAGATCCGGTTCACCCGGGTCCACATTGACCTCCTGCATGGCCGTTACGTCTCGCGATTGCAGCCCGAGGAAGCCGCGTACAACCGCGTGGTGTTTCAAGTGCACCTGAAACGCGCCTGGTGGTGCCGAATTGGCCTGCATACCCATGGATTCAGGGCGCACCACCCCACCCTGGGGGTGAATTGGATCCTGTCGGGACAAACGCCGTACGGCGCTCTGGATCACTGACAGTTGGCCCCGAAGAGGGACAGCACTTCCAACAGGTCGTTGACCCCCGTTGTGCCATCGCCATCCACATCCGTTGGACAAGCGTTGGGCGCCCCCGCAAACGTGCAAGACCCGTCGTCGTGTCCGGCCGCTGCATCGTAATTCTGGGCAGTCGCGTAGGTGCACCCCTTGCAACTGGTCAGCTCGCAAGAACCATCATCGACGTTGGCCTCCTCGTCGTAGTTGCAAGCAAAAGCGTACGTGCAGCCCGGCTGGTCTCCGGGATAGAACACCTTCATCTCCGCGAGGTAGCTCCAATCGAGCCAATTGCTGCCTCCGGGTTCAAACGCCCCGACGTAATCGACAGGGTCGAAGAAGGTGCCGACAGGTTGGTGCTCGGCGGGCACGGAATCCCCCTCCATTGGAAAGGGGTTCACCCCTTTGGTGATGAAGCCGGCCAAGGCTGACATTTCATCGTCCAGGCCAGAGTCCGCCCCCACATTGTTGTTTTGAACGAAATGGTTCTGAATGGTGGAATTGCCATTCCAAACCGGCCCTTCGTAAAGGATCATTGTGTCGAGCGCAAGGCTGTCTCCAATGTTCCAAAAACGGTTGTTGTGGATTTCGAGTTCCCCAAAGAGGAAGAGTTCGTAGGCATCGCAGGGGTCGTTGTCCTCCATGTCGATGCCGAACCCCCAATTCTGGAAAATGCCGTTGTACAAGCGGCCGCCTCCGCCATTGTGCCACCGCACCGCCGTCAAGCCATCGTGGCCGATGGAGGTGAAATTGGCGATCTGCGGATTGGTGTAGGGCAGGAAGCTCAGGGTGACGTCCTGAAATTCGAAGTCGTCGCCCTCGAGGTCAAATCCATTTTCACCGACCTGGTCCGGCTGGTCCATGATGGAAAAGAAGTACTGCATGTCTCCATGCCAACCGAGGTCGTATTCGAAGTTGTCTTCTGAACTGAACGCCACCGCGACATACTTGAGGTTGACCGCTCCGCCCATGATCTGCAGGCCATCGTCCAGCGAGGACACCACCTCGATGTTCTCGATCACCGTTCCTGACCCGACGCCATTGAGGCTCAAGCCATTGGTCTCGTCTCCGTTGATGATGTTCTGAAAGTTGACGGGGGGATTGGGCATTTCACTGCCCCCGTGGCGAATCGAGACGTACCGGAGGGTACCACTGGACTCAGCGTTGTCGAAGAATTCATTGGTGCCGTTGCCATCCAAATCTGCAGCGCCGAAGAGATCGCGCCCCTGCCCGCTGGGATCTGAGACGCCCTCGGCCTGGTCGTCGCCATCATAGGTGTTGAGCTCGCCGTGGCCATTGATGACGACGCCGCCCCACAATCCGCGCGTATTGTAAGGGGTCCCGCCATTGAGCATGTCGCCTTCGTAGGTGAAGACGATGGGACAATCGGCCGTTCCGTCGGCGACAATCTGCCCCCCGCGGGCGACAATGAGACAACTCGCATCTTCGCCCTGCCCAGGTTTGGCCTGGATGACGGTTCCCGCATCCACTGTGAGGACATCGCCATCATTGACGTAGACAAACCCATTCAGAACGTAGAGCGAGTCACAGGTCAAGGTGCGTGTTCCGGTACCGTCTCCCCCATTGTCCATCAAGTCGACGACAGGTCTCTGGTCCAGGGAAGGGCAGCCGCAGTCTTGTGCCTGAAGGGAGGGCAACAACAGGCTCGATCCTGCCATGAGGGCCACGAAGCGCAGTGTGGAAGTCAAGAAAGAGGGCATTGCAAGAAAGAAATGTTCCTTAAAGGTACGAATTTTTCGACGAAACACCTATGTAACCCAACGAACACTCCATATGCCCCAACCAAACTATCGCGCCCGGGTGAACATCAAGGCGGACATGTGTGCGTCCTCTCCTACCTTCGCGCCATGGCATTGGAAACCCTCCTTCTGACGGTTGGCCTTCTCGGTCTTGGCTTTGCGGGCATCGCGATCAAAATTCTCGTCAAAAAGGATGGCGAGTTCGCCGGAACATGCTCCAGCAACAATCCCCTGCTCGACAATGAGGACGGCTCATGCTCCATCTGTGGGGCCAGTCGCGGAGACCGTTGCCAGCAAGAGGAGCTCCCGGAAGGCGCCTGATCAAAGGGGCTGCGACACGGCCTCGAATCCTGGGGTAGACCAGACGTCGTACCCCCCTTGTCCGTCATCGGACATCAGCAACACATCGAGTCCGAGACTCGGGTATGTCGACAGGAAAGCCTGCGTCTGAGCCGCACCCAGCACCAGGAATGCTGTGGCCAATGCATCCGCATAGGCGGCTGTTGGCGCCAGCACGGTGGCACTCAGCAGCCCGTTGTCGGCGGGCCACCCGGTGGCCGGATCAATGGTGTGGCTGAAGCGCCGGCCGTCCCGCTCGTAGAACTTCCGGTAACTGCCGCTCGTGCAAATCGCGCGGTCCTCAACGGAGACGACGGTCTCGAGCACCCGGTCGGCAGCACGGCTGCCCGCGACGGGCCGGTCCACGGCAATGCGCCACGGCTGCCCAGCAGCATTGACCCCGCGGCACACCACTTCTCCTCCGAGCTCGACCATCGCATTGACAATCCCGCGTTCGCGCAGCGCCTCCAACAAGAGGTCCACGGTATAGCCTTGCGCCACCGCATTGAAGTCCAATGCTACCCGCGCGTCCCCTTTTCTCACCCAAGTGGCCACATACATGCCATTGGCCTCCTCCTCATTGAGGTCAAGCCTGTCCGGACGGAGTCCCGTGAACGCCAGCACGCTGTCCACATCCCCTGCCGTCACCTCGGAGCGCTTGGACAACCCGAACCCCCACAGCTCCACCAGTGGACTTACCGTCGGGTCGAAGGCGCCCCGGGTCAGTTCGTGCAGCTCCTCGGACAAGGCCCACAGCGGGCCGATGATGTGGGTGCTGTCCACGAAGCCAAACAGGGAGTCCGTCCGGTCCCACGCGTTGATGGCATTGAGGGTGCTTTCGGGCCGCCACAAGTTGGCTGCGAGGTCCACCATCTCCAGAACGTCCTCGAAGACCGCATCGTCCAGCCGCTCCTCCGCCAAATACTTGATGCTGTAGGTCGTCCCCTGTGCTTCTCCCTGGTGGAATTGGACCCCAGCGGCCGCCGGGACAGTGGCCGTCGATCCATTTCCACAGCCGATTCCCAGGAGGGAAACCAGCACAAACGGGACCGCCAGCACTTGGCTGGCGGGATCCCAAAGGTGGTGGCGAATTCGCATCATCCGCCGAAGTCGTCGAAGGCCACGTTTTCTGGCGGCACACCCCAGTCGTCGCACATTTTGAGGACGGCCTGGTTCATGAGCGGCGGACCGCAGAAGTAGAACTCGATGTCCTCTGGTGCCTCGTGCAGCTTGAGGTGATGCTCGATCACCGCGTTGTGCACGAATCCGAGGAAGCCGTCGCCTTCGTCGTCGACGCTCTTCTTTTCGTTCCAGTTGTCCTCCTCCGTTGGGTCACTGAGGACCACGTGGAACTTGAAGTTCGGGAACTCCGACTCAATCTTGCGGAAGTCATCGAGGTAGAAGAGCTCGCGGCGGGATCGGCCTCCGTAGTAGAAGGTCACCTTGCGGCCGGTTTTCACTGTGTGGAACAGGTGGAAGAGGTGGCTGCGCATGGGGGCCATGCCGGCACCACCGCCGATGTAAACCATCTCAGCGTCGGTCTCCTTGATGAAGAACTCGCCGTACGGTCCGCTGATG
Source organism: uncultured Flavobacteriales bacterium (assembly GCA_965659565.1). Taxonomy (GTDB): domain Bacteria; phylum Bacteroidota; class Bacteroidia; order Flavobacteriales_D; family Sanyastnellaceae; genus UBA8752. Next base: position 1,565 of record CBFHWV010000030.1, on the reverse strand, counting down.
GTGCACTTGTCGCCGGGCTTGCAGCCGAAGACGTAGCTGGAGCAGATGCCCGGGTTGACGTTCATCCACGCGTTGCGGGCGCGGTCCCACGGCGGGGTGGCAATCCGGATGTTGAGCATCACGATGTTGCCCTCTGCCGGGTGGTTGGCCATGGAGTAAGCCCGGACGATCGGCTCGTCGTTGACCATCTTGAGGTCCCACAAGCCGAATTTGTCCCACTCGCTCTGGAAGGTGTTCGGATCCTTGTGGTGCTCCGGGTGGGCGGTGATGTCAATGTCCTTATACTCGACCGTCGTGGTCGGCACGTCCACCTGGATGTAGCCGCCGGCCTCAAAGTCGAGGGTCTCCCCTTCCGGTAAGCGCACGACGAACTCCTTGATGAAGGAGGCCACGTTGTAGTTGGAGACGACTTCGCACTCCCACTTCTTGATGCCGAAGACTTCTTCAGGGACTTGGATCTCCATGTCCTCCTTGACCTTGACCTGACAACCGAGGCGCCAGTGGTCGGCGATTTCCTTGCGCGAGAAGTGGGGCTCCTCCGTCGGGAGGATGGTACCTCCGCCGGCGGGAACCTGACAACGGCACTGCACGCAGGTACCGCCACCGCCACAGGCGGAAGGAAGGAATACACCCGCATTGCCGAGCGTGGTGAGCAGGGTGCTGCCGCCCTCCACCTCAAGGGTGCGCTCGCCGTTGATGACCAGCTTGAGGGTGCCGCTCGGAGACAGACGGGACTTCGCGAACAGAAGCAGGCTGACCAACAGCAGAATAACGGCCAGGAAGAACGCGATGGTGAGAAGAATCGTGGTGGTCATGATCTCGCTCAGATTTCGATGCCCATGAAGGCCATGAAGGCCATGCCCATGAGGCCGGTCAGGATGAAGGTGATGCCCAGCCCCTTGAGTGGCGCCGGGATGTTGGAGTAACGGATCTTCTCGCGGATGGCGGCGATGGCCACGATGGCCAGAAGCCAGCCCACGCCAGAGCCGAGGCCGAAGACGGTGGCCTCGCCAATGCTCGGGTATTGGCGCTCCTGCATGAAGAGGGCGCCGCCGAGGATGGAGCAATTCACGGCGATCAGCGGCAGGAAGATGCCGAGGGCGCCATACAGGGCCGGAGCGAACTTCTCGACGATCATCTCCACGAGCTGCACCATGGACGCGATGACCGCGATGAACATGATGAAGCTGAGGAAGCTGAGGTCGACGTTGGCGTAAGCCGGGCTGAGCCAGGTGAGCGCGCCTTCCTTGAGGACGAAGTTCTCGAGGAGGTAGTTGATGGGGACGGTGATGCCGAGGACGAAGATCACGGCGAATCCGAGGCCGACGGCCGTCTTCACCGTCTTGGAGACGGCGAGGTACGAACACATGCCCAAGAAGTACGCGAAGATCATGTTCTCCACGAAGATGCCCTTGACGAAAATGCTGAGGTATTCCATGTCAGTTCAGGTCTGGGGTTCAGTTCTCCTCGATGAGGCTGCGGTTGCGGGCACGTTGAATCCAAATGATCACACCCACGGTGACAAGGGCCATCGGCGGCAGGATCATCAGGTTGTTGTTCTCATA
>CBFHWV010000029.1:17321-19787 GCA_965659565.1 uncultured Flavobacteriales bacterium | reverse complement strand
AGACCCGCCCTTGACCGAACCTAATTTCGGCGATTCACCTTTTGGAAAGCACCGAACCCGAACCTGATGAGTTCTCCCCAAACTGCCGCCATCACTGCTGTTCATGGCTGGCTCCCCCCCGACGTCCTGAGCAATGCCGACCTCGAGAAGATGGTCGACACCAATGACGAATGGATTCGCACCCGAACGGGCATCAGCGAACGCCGCATCCTCAAGGACCCCGAGAAGGCGACCTCCGACATGGTGGCCAAGGTCATCGAAGGCCTGTGCGCAGACCGGGGCATGGCTGCGGAAGACATCGACCTTGTGATTGTCGCCACGGTGACGCCGGACATGTTCTTTCCGTCAACCGCGCAACTGGCTTGTCACAAAGCCGGAGCCTCCAATGCGTGGGGCTTTGACTTGAGCGCTGCCTGCAGCGGCTTCCTCTATGCCCTGCGCACCGGCGCCCAATTCGTCTCCAACGGCACCCACAAAAAGGTGGTGGTCGTCGGCTCGGACAAGATGAGCAGCATCGTGGACTACACGGACCGCACGACCTGCGTCCTCTTTGGTGACGGCGCCGCCGGGGTGCTCCTCGAGGCCGACCCCACTGGGGAGACCGGCATCCAAGATGCCATCTTGCGCAGCGACGGTGCCGGAGGGCAGTACCTCCGCATGCAGGGCGGTGGCTCGCTGAATCCCGCAAGTGCGGCTTCCATCGAGGCCAAGATGCACTACATCGAACAGGATGGCCGCCCGGTGTTCAAGGCGGCTGTGACCTCCATGGCCGATGTCAGCTTTGAAATCATGGAGCGCAATGGCCTCACCGGCGATGACATCTCGTGGCTCGTCCCGCACCAGGCCAACCTGCGCATCATCGATGCCACCGCCAACCGCATGGGCGTGACCCGTGAGAAGGTGATGATCAACATCGAGAAATACGGAAACACCACCGCCGCCACCATTCCCCTGTGCCTGTGGGAGTGGCAAAACCGCCTGACGCCAGGCGAAAACCTCATTCTCAGCGCCTTTGGAGGCGGCTTCACCTGGGGCAGCATTTGGCTAAAATGGGCCATGCAGCCCAAGGCCTGAATCCCAGAAAACAGCACCAACTCACCCGGAGGGCCTACCTTGGCCCGCTGGAAACCCCGGTTCAACCCAATCCATTGACCATGACCCAGGACGAAATCCAAGACCTCATCAAGTTTGTCGCCAAGTCTGGCGTGAACGAAGTCGAGATCGAAAACAAGGACTTCAAGATCACCATCAAGAGCTCGGGCGTGGTGCCCAAGCGCGGCAAAGCCGCAGCCGCAGCGGCAGCACTTGAAGCACAGCCGGTCCACGTGGCCGTGCCGAGCATGCAAATGCCCATGCAGATGCAGCCCGCCATGGCGGCGCCCGCGCCAGCTCCTGCTCCGGCCCCAACTGCACCAGCGCCCGCTGCACCCGCAGCCGAGCCCGCTGCTGCTGCAGATGCCAATCTCATCGAGATCAAGAGCCCGATGATCGGCACCTTCTACCGCAAGCCTTCTCCCGACAAGGACACGTTTGTGGAAGTGGGATCGACCGTCAAGCCAGGCGACACCGTGTGCGTGATCGAAGCCATGAAACTCTTCAACGAAATCGAGAGCGAAGTGTCCGGCCGCATCGTCAAGATCCTGGTGGACGACAACAGCCCGGTCGAATACGACCAGCCGCTCTTCCTCGTGGAACCGGCCTGAGCCTCGCGGCCTGGCCCAACCCCTTCACGACATGTTCAAGAAAATCCTGATCGCCAACCGCGGTGAGATTGCCCTCCGGGTGATCCGCACCTGCAAGGAAATGGGCATCAAGACGGTGGCGGTGTATTCCACAGCCGACGCGGAGAGCCTCCACGTGCGTTTCGCCGACGAGGCGGTTTGCATTGGCCCTGCGCAAAGCGCCAAGAGCTACCTCAACATTCCCAACATCATCGCGGCAGCGGAAATCACCAATGCCGATGCGATTCACCCCGGCTACGGATTCCTCTCGGAGAACGCCCAGTTTTCCCGCGTGTGTGCCGAGAATGACATCAAGTTCATTGGGGCTTCTCCCGAGATGATCGAGGCCATGGGCGACAAGGCATCCGCCAAGGCCACGATGGCCGCCGCCGGTGTGCCGACCATTCCCGGCAGCGAAGGCATCCTCGACAGCCTCGAAGACGCCCTCGCCTGCGCCAAGGAAATCGGGTACCCGGTCATGCTCAAGGCCACTGCCGGTGGTGGCGGCCGAGGCATGCGGGTCTGCCACAACGACGAGGACACCGCAGACGCGTGGGACACCACCCGCCGCGAAGCCGGGGCCGCCTTCGGCAACGATGGCATGTACATGGAGAAGTTCGTGACGGAACCCCGCCACATCGAAATCCAGATTGCCGGAGACCAGAATGGCAAGTGCTGCCACCTGTCCGAGCGCGATTGCTCCATCCAGCGCCGCCACCAGAAGCTCGTGGAGGAGACCCCGTCG
>CBFHWV010000029.1:0-17223 GCA_965659565.1 uncultured Flavobacteriales bacterium | reverse complement strand
CGCCGCAGGAGAGGCTGTGAAGTACGAAGGTGTGGGCACCGTCGAATTCCTCGTCGATGCCGACCGGAACTTCTACTTCATGGAGATGAACACCCGGATTCAGGTCGAGCACACCATCACCGAGGAAGTGGTGGATTATGACCTGATCAAGGAGCAAATCAAGCTCGCCCACGGCGATCCGATCTCCGGGCGGAACTACTACCCCAAGATGCACGCCATCCAGTGCCGCATCAACGCAGAGGACCCCGACCGCAACTTCGCTCCAAGCCCAGGCACGGTGACGGACTACCACGGACCCGGCGGACACGGCATCCGGATTGACACCCACGTCTACGCCGGCTACCGCATTCCGCCGCATTACGACAGCATGGTCGCCAAGCTGATCGTGGTCGCCCAAACCCGAGAGGAAGCCATCACCAAGATGCAGCGGGCCCTCGACGAGTACATCATCGAAGGGGTGAAGACGACGATTCCGTTCCACCAGAAGCTGATGCGGCACGACCGCTTCCGCAGCGGGGATTTCACCACCAAATTCCTCGAAGAGGAAACCGTCTGATCGGGCGAAACATCGCTTGGAAAAAAAGGGGCTTCGGGCCCCTTTTTTCATGGCCGTGGTTGTTCGAGTCTGGGGAGGGGCCGTCAGCCCTTGAGCCGCTCGGCGATCGCGGTGGTGCTGCGGCCGGGAACGAGGTCGATGGTCGCCACTCGTCCCCCTGAAGCGCGCACTTCGGTGCTGCCCGCGATGTACCGCGGGTCTTGCGTGTCGGTGCATTCCGCATCGTAGTCACCGCCCTTGACCAGGACATCCGGCCCAATGGCCCGAATGAGGTCCAACGGGGTGTCTTCCGAAAACAACACCACGCCTCCCACAGACCGCAATCCGGCCACCACGAAGGCCCGGTCGCCTTGCGGCACAATCGGCCGGTCTGCTCCTTTGCCCAACCTGCGCACGCTGGCGTCGTCGTTGATCCCCACCACGAGCACGTCGCCCAAGGCCGCTGCCGCAGCGAGGTAGGTCACATGTCCGCGGTGCAGCAGGTCAAAGACGCCATTGGTGAACACCACCTTGCGCCCTTCCGAGCGCCATTGGGCGCAACGTTCGGCCATGGCGGCCCGGTCGAGGATGGTGGCTTCGGACGTCAAGGTCAAGTCACTTTTGGGGACCGGCCCTTTCGAAGGCCTGCGGCCATGAGGAACAAGTAGCCAATGCCCCCTGTCACGATGATCATGCCAGTTTGGGTGGCCCACACCACATTGGCGGTCGCCAAACCGAGGACCCCACCATACCCGAGTGCGATGAAAGCGAATTGAACCGCCAATTGGTAGCTGCCAATGCCACCGGGCGAGGGGAGCACCATGCCGAATCCACCGGCCATCATCACAAACAGGGCTTGGCCTGCTGTCAGGTCGCCGAGCGCTCCGATGCCCAGGAAAATGATGTAGGCCATCATGAAATACATGCTCCAAATGAAGAATGTGTGGCCGAGGAAGGCCCACTTCCGCTTCATGTGGCGCACGCTTCCCAGGCCACGCCCAATGCCCGCAATGAAGCCGAAGACCTTGGCGAAAAAGGGGATGCGCGCCAAGGCTTCCCGGCGAACCCACGCCACTGCGCCGGCCACGAGCATCAACACGCCAACACCGGCGAGCCATGGCAACATGCCCACCCCGCCCGGAAGCGCAAAGGATTCGCTGAAGGCGATGAAACTGTCGAGGTTGAGCGCCAGCGCCACTGCTGTGAGCAGGAAGAGCAACGCAAAATCGACGACCCGCTCGGAAATGACCGTCCCGAACAGCTCATCGACGGGGATGCCATCGGTCTGGTTCAAGGCGCCGCACCGCGCCAACTCCCCGCTCCGCGGAACGAAGGTGTTGGAGAAGTAGCTGAAGGCCACCGCATGGATGCTGTTGGACATCTTCGGCGCGTGGCCCAAGGGCTCCAGCAGGATGAGCCAGCGCACGCCGCGGCTGACAATGGCGAGGTACCCCATGAGGAAGCTCGCTGCAATGCACCATCCGTTGGCACTCTTCATGTCTGCCCACAAGGCATCCGGATCGTCCACCGCGCCCATGGCCAAGCTGAACAACAGCCCCCCGATGCCGAGCATCAGGACATACTTCAACACTTGGCCGAGGCGCCCCTTCATCCGACGAGGCGATTGGTGGCGGTGTCCGGGAAGACGACCGTGGGCTTGAACGCTTTGGCTTCCTCCAGTTCCATGTTGCCGTACGCGATGACGATGACCACATCTCCGGGCTGGCAGCGCCGTGCCGCCGGACCGTTCAGGCACACCATGCCCGATGCGCGCTCACCTTCGATGACATAGGTCTCGATGCGCTCCCCATTGTTGCAGTTCACGATCTGCACCTTTTCTCCGACCACCAAGCCTGCCGCGTCGATCAGGTCGGCGTCGAGGGTGATGCTTCCGATGTAGTTCAGGTCCGCCTCCGTGACGGTGATGCGGTGCAATTTGGCCCGCATGATGTCGATGCGCATGGCCGCAAAATTAGGTCATCCGCCTCCCCTCAGGGATGCTGTATGGGAATGGGATACAATTCCGTCCGCCGACTGCGGGCCAGCGCTTCTTCTGGACAACGAACGCCATCCGGACAGCGCAACAGGGGCTGGTCGGATCCCCGGCCCTCCACGCGGATCCGGTCCGGTGGAATGCCGGCAAACTCCAGGTGAACCGCCACTTGTCGGGCGCGCTCTTCCGCAAGCCGCCGGTTGGCCACTGGGTCGCCATCGCTGCTCGCGTGGCCCAGCACCAGCAGCTTGCCCATCGAATCCCGCTTCCATCCCTGTGCCCATGCCTTGACGCGCAACGCGTCCTCTCCATTCAAATCCGAACTGCCCACGCTGTGAAAGACCACCCATGCGGCGCTGTCCCGGGTCAAATCCACGGAGCGCTCCAACGGGGCGGGTTCCGGAAGCCGCGAGCGGTCCAGCGCCCGAACCTTCCAGGTGCCGATGTCCATCGCCGTCAGCATGTTCAACACCCACCTCCCCTCAAAGAGCGAAAACCGCTGCAACACCTGCCCATCCGCATCTCGCCATGTGGCGGTGGCCCGAGGACAGTCCAGCTCGGGCGGCGGACTCGCTGTCCACTGGTAGCGCATGCCCTCCACCAGCCGGTCCAACCTGGCGACGCCCTCCTGGTTGGCCACCACTTCGTCCACCACCACCCCGGTCGCCATGTCTTTCACCTGCCAGGACATCCATGGCACCGGCACTCCGCCGCACTCGACCGTCAACGTATGGGCCGACAAGGCCCGCTCTGGGGACGGCGCCTCGTTGGCCAAAGGCAACGACGGGCACCACCACACGTCCACCCCTCCTCGGCCGGCCATGCGCTCCGTGCTCAGCCAGCCACCTTGCACCGGGTGGGGCGCCAACGCCCACTCATCGGCGGTGGTGTTGAGGTCGTCCATGAACCAGATGGCGGTGTAGTTGCCTTGGCGTGGAATCCGAGCGACATCCCAGCCGCCTTTCCACTGTCCACGTCGGTTTGGCAGGGCGTCTTCCGCACTCCGCGAGGGGGGCCGCAATGCCAACAGGATGTCACCAGCCCGGTCGGGATCGGGGTCAAACATGGCGAACGTGGCCTCGACGTCGCTGCCCTTCAATCCAGCCAAAGGCCACGGCCGCGACCACGCACCATCGGGCTGCCTGCCGCTGAACCACACCGCGTGGTGTCCCGCTTTTCGGGCACTGATCACCGCCATGTCACTGGCCGGGTCGATGTCCACATGGAGCAGGCTCCCCAGCTCGGCCCAAGCCGGCTCTGGACTGGGAACACGCCCCCAGGGCTTGGCCGGCTCCGTCGTCCAAGGCGCACTGGTGATGCGGGCAATGCGCGTCTCGCCTTCCGACCAATCTTGGGAACCTGCAGGGCGGGAAAGGACGATGAGCTGCTTCCCGTCGGACCCCATGACGGCCTCGTCTGCCGCTGTGGAAATGGAGGCGACTTGTTGAAGCTGTGCCGGCCATTGGGCGCGGAGGGTGCCCGCCGTGAGGAGCAGGAAGCCCAGACCCCACCACCATCTGAGGGAGGGTCTGCTTTGGTCCGGTCGACTCCGCCCTGTGGTCATTCCCCTGTTGGATTTCCTTCACCACCAGACCGACGGGCCTGGACCTCGTGCCATTGCCGTTCTGCCTCGCAGGCTGCATCGTACCATGGCTGGCCGAATTTGCGGACCAAGGCGTCCTTGCAGAAGCGCAGCACGCTCAAATCGAGGCCAGCGCCACACTTGAGGGCGCCATCGCAAATGGGCCAACGGTGGTAATTCACGGCGGTGAGGTCTTTCAGTGCCGTCAATCGGATTGGATACAAGTGGCAACTGATGGGCTTGCGCCAGCTCAACTTGCCTTCGAAATGGGCCTGCTCAAACGCGCATTTGGCGGTGCCATCCTCATCGAAGGTGGCGTACACGCATTCTTTGCCGTCCACGATGGGGGTCACGTGGTCGCCATCTCCGTCCACAACGTAGAGGCCTTCGCGCTCGATCACCGCCAAGCTGTCGGGTTTCAGCCGGTCTTTGATGATGTCGAATGCCGCTTCAATCTCCTTCAATTCCTCGGGCTCCAGCGGCGCACCGCTCTCCCCTTCCACGCAGCAAGCGCCCTTGCACGCCTTGAGGTCACAGCAAAACTTGCGGTCAAAGACCTCAGTCGAGAGCAGGGTGTCGTCAATCAGGATCACGTTTCGAATTTAAGCGGTGCAGGGGCGCAAGCGGGTCGGTTGGGCGAGGTCTCAAGGGTAAATTGCACACGGTGAATTCCCCGACTTCCATGGCCATTCCTTCCCGCCCATCGCGCGGCCCGTGGTCCCGTTGGCGCGCGGTCCTTGGAGACCGGGTTCGGCGACTGGAAGTGCTCAACGGCACCCGGAGTTCCAATGCCTGGCGGCTGCAGCGGTCCTTTCGCAAGGCCATCCACCATCGGGACAGCGGCCGGCCTCTGCCCGACATGACCGCTTGGCCCATGAGCCTCAGTGTGGAGCCCACCACGGCGTGCAACCTGCGTTGTCCGGAATGCCCGAGCGGGCTGCGAAGCTTCACCCGCCCAACCGGCATGTTGGACCCCGACCGCCTGGCCCGGCTGCTCGATGGTCCCGATGGCCTCGCCCGGGACTTGGTCTATCTCAACCTCTACTTCCAAGGGGAACCCTACCTGCATGCGGGCATGGACGACCTTGTGGCCGTTGGCAAGCAAAATGGGCTCTATGTGAGCACGTCCACCAACGCGCACCACCTCAGCGCGTCACGGGCGGAAGCTGTCGTCAACAGCGGCATCGACCGGCTGATCATCTCCATCGATGGGGCCACCCAGGACGCCTATGCGGGCTACCGGATCGGCGGACAACTCGACAAGGTCCTCGCCGGTACACGGGCCGTATTGGACGCCAAGCGGCGGCTGGGGTGTCGCACCCCCCATGTGGTCTGGCAATTCCTCGTGGTGGGCACCAATGAACACCAGCTGCAGGATTTGAAGCGGATGGCGGCAGAATTCGGGGTCGACGAATTCGTCGTGAAAACCGCCCAAATCGACCAGCCGGAAGACGGCCACCCTTTGCTCACCCGGGACCCCAAACTCCGGCGGTACGACCGCAGCCCCGACGGCCTCTGGACCTTGCGCAATCCCATGCTCGACCAGTGCTGGCGCATGTGGCAAGGCGCCGTCATCACGTGGGATGGCCGCGTGGTGCCGTGCTGCTTTGACAAGGACGCCACCCATTCCATGGGCACAGCAGAAGACGCGGAGGGCTTCCGGGACATTTGGACGTCGGTGCGGTATGCTGCTTTCCGGACGTCGGTGTTTTCCAACCGAGGCGACATCGACATGTGCCGCAATTGCAGCGAAGGCACCCAAGTGTGGGCCTGAACCATGGGTCCAGACAACGCCCCCAAACTTGGACCGCTCCAAGCGCTGCTGCCCGTGGGCATCGGACTCGCCGTGGTCGCATGGACATTGCAAGGTGCGCTGGCCGAGCATGGAGGGTGGAACGTCCTGGCGCAGGCCGGAGCCGTTCCGGGGTGGTCCCTCGCCCTCCTGACGCTGGTCGGCCTGGTCTTCCTCCGAGATCTGGGCTATGTCCTTCGGCTGCGCTGGCTTTCCGGAGGGGAGCTGGACTGGCGACAAGCCGTCGAAACCACGGTGGTCTGGGAATTTTCGTCGGCCATCACGCCCGGCATCGTGGGCGGTGGCGGGGTCGCCATCTGGGCACTTCATCGCCAGGGCATGACCGCCGGCCGGAGCACGGCCGTGGTGTTTTCGACGGCTTTGCTGGATCAGTTGTTTTACGTCCTGGCCGTCCCGGCATTGCTGGCGGTGTTTGGGACGGTGGTGCGCCCTGAGGCGTTGGGCAGTGCCTTCGGGTGGGGCGTGTTCTGGGCGAGTTGGGGATTGATGCTGTTCCTCGCAGCCTGGATCGCCTTGGGCCTTTTGTTGGCCCCTTCCGCCACACACCGTCTGTTGTGTCGCCTGGCCATGGTGCGGTGGTGGCGGCGGTGGCGGCGGCGCATCATGGCCTACGCCTCCGATTTGAAAACGAGCTCAGAAGAAATGCGCCGACTCCCGCGCCAACGGTGGCTGGGGGCGGCCTTGGCCACCCTGATGAGCTGGAGTGCGCGCTTCTTCACCTTGGTCGCCGTCATGGGCATCGTGGTGGCCCCGCTCCAATCCCTCGACGGCCTCTGGATTGTGGCCCGGCAACTGGTGATGTGGGTGTTCCTTCTGATCAGCCCGACCCCTGGATCCAGCGGAGTGGCCGAGTGGCTGCTCGAGGTGTTTTTTGCCCCATGGTTCGATGCTGCAGCCTCTCCCCTCGCACCAGCGTTGACCATGTTGATTTGGCGCTTGGCGACGCACTTCATCTACCTGTTGGTCGGGGTGTTGGTGATTCCAGGATGGTTGCGCAGATCCTCGGGTCGGAAAGCGGCGCGGAGTCCCGAACTTTGAGCCATGTCGAAGCACGATTCCAAAGCCGGGTTCAACACACTTGCGGTGCACGCCGGTGTGAAACCCGACCCCTCCACTGGGGCCATCATGACCCCCGTGTTCATGTCCTCCACCTACGTGCAGGAGGGCATCGGCCAGCACAAGGGATACGAGTACAGCCGGTCCTCCAACCCGACACGGGACGCCCTTGAAGCCGCTTTCGCGGCGCTCGAAGGGGGCACGCACGGGCTGGCCTTCTCCAGCGGACTTGCCGCTGTGGATGCGGTGCTGATGACCTTGAAGCCCGGGGATGAAGTCATCGCCGGAGACGACCTCTACGGGGGAACCCGCCGCTTGTTTGCCACGCACTATGCTCCGCTTGGGATTCAGTTTCATTTCGTGGACACCCAAGACCCTGCGAATGTCGCGGCCCACCTCAACGACAAAACCCGCCTGGTCTGGCTCGAGACGCCCACCAACCCCTTGTTGCGCGTCACCGACATCGCGGCAATCGCGGCCTTGCTCGAGGGACACCCCGCCCGACTGGCCGTGGACAACACCTTTGCCACCCCCGCCTTGCAAAACCCGCTGACCCTCGGTGCCGACATCGTCATGCACAGCGTCACAAAGTACCTCGGGGGCCACTCCGATGTGGTGATGGGCGCTTTGATGACCAAGGATGCGGAGGTCGATGCGCCACTTCGGACCATCCAGAACAACGTCGGGGCTGTTCCCGGCCCCATGGATTGCTTCCTCGTCCTGCGCGGCATCAAAACGCTCGGCATTCGCGTCCGTCAGCACTGTGCCAACGGCCGTGCGGTGGCCGAGTGGCTGCAGGCCAACCCGCGGGTCGACCAGGTCTACTGGCCTGGATTCGCAGATTTCCGCAACCACGACGTCGCCACCCGCCAAATGAACGACTACGGCGGCATGATCAGCTTCACCCTCGTGGACGACAGCCTCGAGACGTCCCGCAAGGTCTGTGAGTCCACGCAGGTCTTCGCGCTCGCGGAGTCCCTCGGCGGCGTGGAGAGCTTGATTGAGCATCCCGCCCTGATGACCCACGCCTCGGTGCCCGCCGAGCAGCGGGCCGTCCTGGGCATCAACGACAGCCTCATCCGCCTGAGCTGCGGCATCGAAGACGCCGAGGACCTCATCGCGGACCTTCAGCAAGCCATCGGCGAATGAGCGAGCCGAAGGGCATTGCGGTGGTCGGGGCCGGCCTTGTGGGCAGCCTCACGGCCCTTCTTTTGGCCAACCGCGGCCACAAGGTGGACGTCTACGAACGCCGGGCCGACCCGCGCAAAGTGGGCGATGCCAGTGGCCGTTCCATCAACCTCGCCCTCAGCGACCGGGGATGGCGCGCGTTGGAAGCCGCTGGCGCTGCCGAGGCCGTGGAGACCATTGCGCTCCCCGTCAAGGCGCGCTGCATGCACGACCGCCAAGGTCAATTGACCTACCAACCCTACGGACTGCCCGGACAAGGCCGACATGGGCACGACCAGTGCATCTACTCTGTGGCCCGCGGTCCCTTGAACCGCATCCTGCTCGAACAAGCCGAGGCCACCGGACAGGTCACGGTCCAATTCGAACACCGGTTGGCCGACTTCGCGGCGCATGACCACGGGGTCACCCTGCACTTTGAAGGGCGCGACCCGGTGACCCACAGCCGCATTCTCGGCACCGACGGGGCATTCAGCGCAGTGAGACAGCGGATGATGAAGACCGACCGGTTTGACTTCAGCCAATCCTACCTCGACCACGGGTACAAGGAACTCGCCATGCCGCCGACGGGAAATGGAGGCCATGCCATCGACCCTGAAGCCCTGCACATCTGGCCGCGGGGGCATTTCATGTTGATGGCCCTGCCCAACCCGGACCGCACCTTCACCTGCACGCTGTTTGCGCCGTTTGAAGGCCAAGACGGCTTTGCCGACCTCGACACGCCTGACGCCGCGCGGGCTTACTTCGAAGCGCATTTCCCCGATGTGTTGCCCTTGCTGCCCGACTTTGCCTCCGATTGGGCATCCAACCCCACCAGTTCCCTCGTCACCACGCGCTGCGCGCCTTGGAATCACGGCGACCGGGTCGTTCTGCTGGGCGATGCGGCCCATGCCATCGTTCCCTTTTACGGGCAGGGCATGAACAGCGGGTTCGAAGACGCCCGGGTGCTGGCGGACCTGTTGGACCGACAAGGCGGTGCTCCTCAAGACGACCAGTGGGGCGCCCTCCTGGCTGAGTTTTCCGCACTGCGAAAGCCCAATGGGGACGCCATTGGAGACCTGGCCCTGCGCAATTTCATCGAAATGCGCGACCGGACCGGCGACCCGCGGTTCCTGCTTCAAAAGCGCATCGAGCGACGCCTGACAGACCGCCATCCCGACCGTTGGATCCCCCTCTATTCCATGGTGACCTTCAGCCACCTGCCCTACTCTGAGGCGTTGTCCCTCGGGCGCATTCAAGACGGCATCATGGCCGAAGTGATGGACCGACCAGACATCGACGCCGCTTGGGACAGCGCAGAAGTCGAGGCCCATGCCTTGGCGCTCGCTGCGGAGCGGCTTCCCCAACCGCCGGCCGCATGAAAAAGCTGGAACACATCGGCATCGCCGTGGCGGACCTCGATGAGGCAGAACAGATCTTCGGGGACGTGCTGGGCAGTCCGGCGTACAAGCGAGAGAACGTCGCGGGTGAAGCCGTGCTGACGGCCTTTTTCGCCGCCGGGGACAGCAAGGTCGAATTGCTCGTGCCCACCTCCCCGGATTCCGCCATCGCCAAGCACTTGGAGAAGCGCGGCCCCGGCCTGCACCACCTGGCCTTTCATGTAGACGACCTGGAGATGGAGCTCGCCCGGCTTCAAGACAAGGGGTACCGTGTGGTCGTGGGGCCCAAGCCCGGGGCGGATGGCAAGCGCATTGCCTTTCTGCACCCCAGCGATACCGCCAAGGTGCTGGTGGAGCTGTGCGCAGACGCCTGAGCGCCCTTCCCATTCCCACCAATGAAAAGCGCCCCGGACGTTTCCAGGGCGCTTCTACTTAACCAAATTGCTTGCCTGCCACGCTTGCCTCGTGGCATCCACTGCTTGAATGCGTGCCGTGGACAGTACAAATGTGAACATGGAGCGGGCGCCCGCATGTAGGATGCGCTTTCCTGCCGTTTGTCAGCATGCGCCGACAAAACGGCCGTTCATGCAAAAGGCCCGCCTCGATCAGACCACGCCCTGGTCGATCATCGCATCGGCCACCTTCACGAAGCCGGCGATGTTGGCGCCCTGTACGTAGTCCACGCTGCCGTCCGGGCGCGTGCCGTACTTGACGCACTGGGCGTGGATGTCCTTCATGATGCGGTTCAGGTGTCCATCCACCTCTTCCGACGTCCACGACATCCGAAGGCTGTTCTGGGACATTTCCAGACCGGAAGTGGCGACACCGCCCGCATTGGACGCCTTTCCAGGGGCAAACATGACGCCCGCCTTCTGGAAGGCCTCCACGGCCTCAGGCGTGCACGGCATGTTGGCGCCTTCGGCCACGGCCTTGCAGCCGTTGGCGACCAGCGCTGCGGCCTCGACCCCGTCGAGTTCGTTCTGGGTGGCACACGGGAAAGCGAGGTCGCAGGCGAGGTCCCACGGGTCCTGTCCTTCGCGGAACGTGACCCCGTCAAACGTGTCGGCGTACTCCTTGATGCGACCGCGGCGCACTTCCTTGAGGTCCTTGATCCACGCCAGCTTCTCCTCCGTGAGGCCCGCCGGGTCGTGGATGCTGCCTTTGCTGTCGCTGAGGGCGATCACCTTGCCGCCAAGGCGCAGGCACTTCTCAGCCGCGTGCAGGGCCACATTGCCCGATCCGCTGATGACCACGGTCTTGCCATCGATGCTTTCGCCCTTGGTGGCGAGCATTTCGACCATGAAGTAGGTGGCCCCGTAACCCGTGGCTTCCGGGCGAATGAGCGATCCGCCCCAGGCCGGCTTCTTTCCGGTGAGGACGCCGGTGAACTCATTCCGAAGTCGCTTGTATTGGCCAAACATGTAGCCGATCTCGCGACCGCCCACGCCGATGTCACCGGCCGGAACGTCCGTGTCCGGGCCAATGTGGCGCGACAACTCGGTCATGAAACTCTGGCAGAACCGCATGACCTCCGCATCGGATTTGCCCTTGGGATCGAAGTCCGATCCGCCCTTGCCGCCCCCCATGGGAAGCGTGGTCAGGCTGTTCTTGAAAACCTGCTCGAACCCGAGGAACTTGAGGATGCTGAGGTTGACGCTGGGGTGAAAACGCAGCCCCCCCTTGTACGGGCCGATGGCGGAGTTGAACTCCACGCGGTACCCTCGGTTGACTCGGATGTGGCCATCGTCATCCGTCCACGGAACGCGGAACTGGATGACGCGCTCCGGCTCGATCATGCGTTCGAGCAAAGCGTGTCCCTGATAGCGGGGATTGGCTTCAATGAAAGGAATGATGGTCTCTGCGACCTCTTCCACAGCCTGGATGAATTCGGCCTCGTGGGGATTCCGGCGCTCGGCTTCGGCCATGAACGCCTGGACACTGGGGTGTTCCATGATGGTGTGACGTATCGATTGACGTGCGGTGCGAAAGTAGCGCGGTGGGGTGTCAAATGGACACGCCTTGCCCGGATTGTTTTTCGCCAATGGGATTGTTCACATCGCCCCTCACAGGCAACGCGTTCGGCCGCCGTCTACGGGGAGGTTGATGCCACTGATGTAGGCGGCCGCCGGGCTGCAGAGAAACGCAATGGCCGCGCCGATTTCATGCGCCTCGCCCAGACGACGAAGGGGAACGGCTTGCGCCATGCCTTCCAGAATGGACGCTGGCGTGGCCCCGGTTTTGGCCGATTTGGCCTCGGCAATCTGGCTCAGGCGCGCCGTGCGGGTGGCGCCGGGCAACACGTTGTTGACGGTGATGCCATCGGGGCCGAGCTCGTTGGCGAGGGTTTTGGCCCAATTGGCCACCGCACCGCGGACCGTGTTGGACACCCCCAGGCCATCCAACGGCTGTTTGACCGAAGTGGAGATGACATTGACAATGCGGCCCTCACCAGCACTGCGCATGCCGGGAAGCAAGGCCTGCACGATGCGCTGGTTGCAGATCAAGTGCTGGCTGAAGGCCACCAAATAGGCCTCGGGATCCGCGGCGTGTGCCGGCCCGCCTGCCGGCCCGCCAGTGTTGTTGACCAGCACCGTGATGGGGGCCAATGCGGCAGCCTCCGCGGCCGCCTGTGCCACGGCATCTCCATCGGTGAAGTCCGCCACAAGGTGGCGGTGGCCGTCTCCAGGCAGGGTGGCCACAGCGGCTTCCAACCGTTCCGCATTGCGCGCCATAAGGATGCAAGTCGCGCCCAATGCGGCCAGTTCTTGGGCAGCGGCGAGGCCGATGCCCTGGGACGCCCCACAGACCAGGGCGTGTTTTCCGTGGAGATCCAAGTGCATGGGCGCAATGTACCCCCGTATCTTCGCCCCATGCTGACGGGAATTCAACACTTGCACGGGACCCTGCGATGGGTGGTCCTGATCCTGCTCCTCCTCTCCATCGTCAAGGCTTTTGGCGGCATGTCCGCGGGCCGCACCTTCCAAGACGGAGACCGCAAGCGCGGGCTGTTCACCATGATCGCACTTCACCTCCAACTGGTGCTCGGATTCATCCTCTACTTCGGGAAAGGGTGGAGCAGCATGCTGGGCAATCCCGACGCCATGGCCAACACCGTCATGCGGTTCTTCTCCCTCGAGCACATGGCCACCATGACCCTGGCCATTGTTCTGGGCACGCTGGGATACAGCTTGTCCAAGCGCGCTGCGGACGACCGGAGCAAGTTCCGCCGCCAAGCCATTTGGTTCACGGTGGCCTTGCTCCTGATCCTTTCGAGCATTCCCTGGCCCTTCCGCGAAGGATTCGAAGCCTACGGATGGATGTGATCCCCGTTCGCTGGCTGGCCGCTGGGACACTCGTTCTGATGCTGGCGGCGTGTGGGAACCCGACGGAGCCCGCCCCGACCCCCGGTGCGGCGGCCCCGCAGGTGTCCGAGGTGCAGGCCCGGTCCCTCTACACCCGAAAGTGCTCGTTGTGCCATGGGGACGACGGCAAATTGATGGCCTCCAAATCCCCGGACCTGAGTCTGTCCGACCTGACGCTGGCCGAACGCGTGGCCCTCATCACCTACGGCAAGGGAACCATGCCCGCCCAGAAGGGCGCATTGAACAAAGCGGAGATCACCGCGGTGGCCCGTTACATCGAACGCTTCCAAGACTAAATGCTGGAGAAACCGCTTGCCCGGAAAGACGGAAAGCCGGAACGTGCGGTGCTGGTGGGACTGGCGACCCGCGACCAACCGCGGGACCTGCTCGCCGAATACCTCGATGAGCTGGAGTTCCTCGCCCGCACCGCCAACGCCGAGACGATTCGCTCTTTCACCCAGTCGTTGGACCACCCCGATGTGCGGACGTTCGTCGGCAAGGGCAAGCTGCAGGAAATCACCACCTACATCGAGGAGAACGACATTGACCTGCTCATTTTCGATGACGAATTGAGCCCCTCCCAACTCCGCAACCTCGGAGAAGCCCTGCCTGAGACCAAGGTGCTCGACCGGGCCAACCTCATCCTCGACATTTTCGCCCAGCGGGCCCGGACGGCCCACGCCAAGACGCAGGTCGAACTCGCGCAGTACCAGTATTTGCTGCCTCGGTTGACCCGCATGTGGACCCACCTGCAAAAGCAGAAAGGCGGCATCGGCATGAAGGGCCCGGGGGAGAAGGAAATTGAAACGGACCGCCGGATCATCCGCGATCGCATCAGCGCCCTGAAGAAGGACCTCGCCGCCATCGACCGCCAGATGGCCACCCAACGCGGCAACCGCGGCGCCCTCGTGCGCGTGGCGCTGGTCGGCTACACCAATGCCGGCAAGTCCACCCTCATGAACCGGCTGTCCAAGTCGGAGGTCTTCGCCGAAAACAAACTCTTCGCCACCCTCGACACCACGGTGCGCAAAGTGGTCGTCCACAACCTGCCTTTCCTGCTCAGCGACACGGTTGGCTTCATCCGCAAACTGCCACACCAGCTGGTCGAGAGTTTCAAAAGCACGTTGGATGAGACACGCGAAAGCGACCTTCTCGTGCACGTCATCGATGTGTCCCACCCCCAATTCGAGGACCACCTCCGCGTCGTGGAAGAGACCCTGGGCGAGATCGGCGCCGGATCCCAGCGGACCATGCTCGTGTTCAACAAAATCGACCAACTCAATGACCCCGATGGGGAGGTTGATCGCGTGCACCTCATCGAAGGACTTCGAAACCGTTTCTCTGACCACGACGGACCGGTTCTCTTCCTCTCGGCCATGACCAAAGAGGGCATGGACAGCCTCCGGGAGGTGTTGTATGCCGAAGTCCGCGAGCTTCACGTCCAGCGTTTCCCCCACAACCACTTCCTTTACTGACATGGCAGGCATTCGACAGGAGCGCATTGGCGCGTTGCTTCAACGGGAATTGGGCACCTTCCTCCAGAGGGAGTCCTCCATCCGATATGGCGGGCACTTCATCACGGTGACCACGGTCCGATTGACCCCAGACCTGTCCCTGGCCCGGGTGTACCTGAGCTTTTTGCCGGTGGCCTCTGCCGGAACCCCCGAATCCGGACTCGAGCTGGTGCAGCAGGATGGGTTCCACATCCGAAAAACCCTCGCCGGGCAGGTCGGAAAGAACTTGCGGAAAATGCCCGAGCTCCGCTTCTACTTGGACGATGGCCTCGACCGGTATGAGGAGGTCGACCGCTTGTTGAAGGACAACTGAATCCGGGCAAACCGACCGCGTGAACGTCCCTTTCCGCATCGCAAGCCGCTATCTCTGGGCCCGCAAATCTCAGCGGCTCATCCATTTGGTGAGCGGCATTTCAGTGGTGGTGGTCGCGGCCGTTTGTGCGGCCATGATCGCCATTCTCAGTGCATTCAACGGCATTGAAGCGCTCGTGGAAGAGTTGTTTTCCAGCCTCGATACAGAGCTGGCCATTCTGCCTGCAGAAGGGCGGGTGCTGGATGCCGCATGGGTGGACACGCTCGCTGCGCACCCGGGCGTGGCGTGGGCTGGCGGGGTACTCGAACAGGATGTGGTCATCCGGAGACAGGGTGAGCCGGTGGTGGTGTCCCTTCTGGGATTCGACGTCGAGCACGCCCAGCGCACCGGACTTCAAGGCCGACTTCGGCGCGGAGATGTGCTGCGCCCGGATACGATGGGTGCCCCCTGTGGTTATGTGGGCTTGGGTGTGGCCAGCCAATTGCGCTTGCCCTTCAATGCCGATGCCCCTGCGGTCCTGACGGTCAGTGCCCCCAAGCGAGGCCGACAACTCGGCAAGTCCCGCGGGCTCAACCTCCTCGACGGCGGGTTTGAATCCCTGCTGGTCTCGGGCACCTTGCCCGTCTGCGGCACCTTCAGCGTCAACGCCGACATCGACGCCCGTCACATCATCGCACCGCTCGACTTTGCGCAGGATGTACTGCAGCGTCCCGGCCTGGTCTCGCGGGTTGAGGTCGTGCCGGCGGCCAGTTGGAGCGCTGAGGAGCTCCGGGCGTCCATCGACCAGCGTTGGGCAAACGACGTGTTGACCCGCACCCGCCGCGAAAAAAACGCCCTCATTCATTCCACGAGCCGCGCGGAGAAGTGGGCCACGTTTGCCATCCTCAGCTTCATCCTCATCGTCGCGGCATTCAACATCCTGGCCGCCTTGACCATGCTGCTGCTGGACAAGCGCCGCGACATCGGCACCCTCACGGCCATCGGCATGACCCCGCGAGACATTCGGCGCGTCTTCAGCTGGCAGGGCTTCCTGATCAATGCTGTGGGGGCTGCAGCCGGGCTCGTTCTGGGGCTGACCCTGGTCTGGTTGCAAGACCGCTACGGGTTGGTTCGCCTCGAAGGCGCCATGGTCCCGGCCTACCCTGTGGCACTGCGCTTCGGCGATGTGGCTGGGGTCCTGCTCGTGGTACTCGGAGTGGGCGGCACGTTCAGCGCAGCCATGGTGGCGTACCTCGTCCGGCGGATGGCGCCCGACGCGGCTTAATTTTGCACCATGGTCCGCATTGGCCCCGTTGAATTGGGAGAATTCCCGCTGTTGCTCGCACCCATGGAGGATGTGAGCGACCCGCCCTTCCGCACGTTGTGCAAGCAACACGGGGCCGACATGATGTACACCGAGTTCATCAGTTCTGAAGGCCTCATCCGAGATGCGGCCAAGAGCCGACAGAAGCTGGACATCTACGAGAAGGAGCGCCCCATCGGCATTCAGATCTTCGGATCGGAAATCGAGTCCATGCGCCGTGCGGCCGAGATTTCCGCCGCGTCTGGGCCCGACGTGCTGGACATCAACTACGGGTGTCCCGTGAAGAAGGTCGCGTGCAAGGGCGCCGGAGCCGGCATCCTCCAAGACATCCCGAAGATGGTCTCAATGACCAAGGAAATTGTGGATGCCGTGGACCTGCCGGTCACCGTCAAGACCCGCCTCGGATGGGACGACAACACCAAGTACATCGTAGAAGTCGCTGAGCGGCTCCAGGATGTGGGCATTCAAGCCATTTCCATCCATGGCCGAACGCGCGCTCAGATGTACAAGGGCGAAGCGGATTGGACCCTCATTCGGGAGGTTCGAAACAACCCAAGGATGCACATCCCTGTGTTTGGCAACGGCGACATCGACACCCCCGAGAAGGCCCTGGCGTACCGTCAGGAGTTCGGCGTGGACGGCATCATGATTGGGCGAGGCAGCATTGGGAATCCGTGGATTTTTGACCAGATCAAGCACTACTTCGCCACGGGAGAGCACTTGCCGCCGCCGACTGTGGCCGACAGGGTCGAAGCCGCCCGACAGCACCTCAACCACAGCCTGGATTGGAAGGGCCTGCGCCTTGGGGTGGTGGAAATGCGCCGGCATTACGCGAACTATTTCCGCGGTCTGCCCCACTTCAAAGAGCACCGATTGACGCTGGTGACCGAGGACGATCCAGCCGTGCTGCACGCCACCCTCGACAACGTGGCGAAGACCTACGGCGACGCCGTGTTGCCGGCGTAGATTCGGCCCATGAAGTCCGCGCCCGCCGAACGCATGCAGGCCTTGAGCCGCACCCTGATTTTCTTGGGCATCCTGCTCGTCGCCGCCGTGGTGGCTTCCGTCTTGGCCACCACCGTGTCCTTTTTGGCGTTCGGCGAGGCCTTTTCTCTGGCGCCCGGTCAGGCGATGCCGACGGATGACAGCGTGTGGTGGCAGCTTCACGTGCAGAACTTCATCAGCCCA
>CBFHWV010000028.1:4952-19791 GCA_965659565.1 uncultured Flavobacteriales bacterium | reverse complement strand
CGCTCGAGGCGCAGAACGCGCTGGAGGTCGGTGCCGACACGCTGTTCCATCTCGCTTCGTTCAGACCGGATCTGGCCAGCGGCCTGCGACCAAGGTGCGGCCCCGGTCTTCAGCATGTCATGGGCCACACACCAGGCCCACTTCAGCCGTGTGCCACCCACATCCAAGATGAGGTTCAGCGCCATGACATGGCATTGAGGAGGACATCCACGTCTTTTTCAAGCCGGGCCACCACCGGGGCGAGGGAGTCGGCATTGGGCCGCAATTCGAAGTACAGTGCGCCGCGCAGGAACCGGTCTTGGCCATCGGTGCGCAGAAACTGAAGGGGGCTTGCGGCATTGCCTGCAATGCGCCAGGTCATGGCCATCCCGCCTTCGTCATATTGCCGCTGGCGGACTTCGATGGCGTCGGCCTTGACCTCATGCTCGTAGGCGAGCCGAAAAGCGTCCTCCACCACCGGGGTCAGGTCGACTCCGCCGGCATAGGTGCAATGGATGCGCGCCGTGTAGGTCGGGTAGACCAGATTGAACCAGCAGCTGTCCGGCGCGAAATCCCGCACGGGCTCCAGCAACGCCGCTGCTGACAAGGGCAGGTCCAAAGGGCAATCCAATGAAACGGTTCGGTACAACGTGTCGTGCAGGGCGATGCGGAAGTATCCTTTGGGACGCGGTACCGGAGGTGCGGGGTCACATCCGACCAGCGCGAGCACCACCCCCATCAGCACACCTGCTGCTGAGATCCTGGCCGCTCGTCGAGCGGGTCCTGCGACGTGGCAGGGTGGCTTTGGTTCGATAAAATCAGCCGGCATCCGAAGGAGGGGTGTCGGTGGTCGGGGGCAGGGTGACCTTGATCTGGAGAATCCGCCGCCGGTCCGCCGCCTCGGCCATGAATTCCACCCCTTCAAACACGATGGATTCGCCGCGTTTGGGGAGGCGCGCCATTTGTTCCACCATGAATCCCGCCAGGGTGTCGCTTTCGCCTTTCGCGGCCTCGAATTCTTGGCCATCCAAGCCGAGAATGCGGTAGGCATCCACGAGGGCGGTCTTGCCTTGGAAGACCACGGTTTGCTCATCCAGCCTGGAATAGAGGATGTCGTCGTCGTCGAATTCGTCCGAGATGTCCCCCACGATTTCCTCGATCACGTCTTCCAGCGTGACGATGCCGCTGGTTCCGCCATACTCGTCCACCACAATGGCGAGGTGGACCTTGAGCCGTTGGAAATCGCGCAGCAGGTCGTCGATCATGCGGTTTTCAGGGACGAAGTAGGGCTTGCGCAGAAGCGCTGTCCAGTCCAGGTCGTCTTCATGCCGGTGCGGGAGAATGTCCTTGGCGTACAGGATGCCCTGGATGTTGTCGAGGCTGTCTTCGTGGATGGGCACCCGGCTGAAGCCACACTCGGCCAGGGGCAAACGGAGGTCGGACCAGGTGGTGTTTTTTGCAAAGGAGGTCACGTCCGTTCGGGGGGTCATGATCTGTTTGACATCCTTGGAGCCAAAGTTGACGATGCCGCTCAGGATGCGGTTCTCCTCCTCCGTCCGCTCTTCGGAATCGGTGATGTTCACGGCGTGCTCGAGGTCCTCGATGGACACCTCTGGCGGGGCGGTTTCTACCCGCTTCGACAGGGCCGTGCCCAGCGCGTTCATCGGCTGCCAAATGGGGCGCAGAAGTTGTTGGGCCACCTTGAGTGGCCGGGCCATGCGGCGTGCCAGCTCCAGCGGATGTCGGTTGGCATAGACCTTGGGAAGCACCTCGCCAAACAGCACAATCAAAAACGTCACGCCAAAAACCTGTAGCAATGTGGCCAGCCACATCGGAAGCGCAGGCAGCCAGTGTTGCATGAGCACGGTGGACAGCAGGATGATGAGAATGTTGACGGCGTTGTTGAGCACCAGAATGGTGGCCAACAGTTGGCGGGGGCCATTGACTTCGTCGGGATTGGACAGCAGACCCAATGCCAATCGGGATTGGTCGTCTTCCGCTTCTTCCAAGGCCCCGCGGGCACCGGGGTCGAGAGAAAAGAAGGCGATTTCACTGCCCGACACAAAGGCGCTGACCAACAGCAACACCAATGAAGCCAGTGCTGCGAGCCAAATCCAACCGTCCTGCATCCACGCCATGGTTAGAAGGGCAAGGATGCGCCGTCCATGGACGCGGGTGTTGAAGGAGACTCGGGGTCCCGTCCGGTGTTGTCGGATGCGGCGCCGTTGGCGGCCTTTGGAGAGCCGAGCATGTCCATCCGGTCCGCCACCACTTCTGTGGAGCGGTGTTGAACGCCGTCGCCATCCTGCCAGGAGCGGGTGCGGAGACGGCCTTCGATGTAGATGCGGTCTCCTTTGTTGAGGTGCTCGTCGGCGATGCGGGCGAGGTCACGCCAAAGGACAACCCGGTGCCACTCGGTGCGCTCTTGCGGAGGGGCGTCTCCATTCCGAAAGGTCTCCGATGTGGCGATCGACAGGGTGCACATGGCCTTGCCGCCTTCGAACCAACGCGTTTCTGGATCGCGACCAAGGCGACCAATCAGCATGACTTTGTTCAGTCCGGGCATGGACTCGCAAAGTACCGAAGGCCGGGCCCTTGGAAAGGGTGAAAAGTGGTCAATTCTTCACAGCGCGAAAGCGGGCCTCCGCCTGCAATTCCTCCACCACCTTGGCGATGAGCCGGGGCCACGTGCGGTCGCCTTCAGAGATGGGCAGCCATTGGCCAGCACCGGGGTTCTCCGTGTCCTCCGCCATGGAGAAGGCAAACCAGGCTGTCATTTTTCGGTGGGTCAGGATGTGGCGAACCGGCCCCCAAAGGTCGAGGCGGGAAGGGGTGTCACGGCCTTCTTGAATCGTGGCAGGAAAGGCCTCCAAACCGCCCCAGATGCCGCTGTCGGGGCGGCGCTCCACCCACCATTGAAGTGCGCCGTCGTCCCCGTACCGCATCCGGACTTCGAAGACCACCTGCACTTCCAAGGCGGCCTTCTTGGGCTGCTTCACCGGGCGGTTCAACTCCGTTCCGGCTGCACGCGCCATGCAATCGACTGCAATCGGGCACGCATGGCAGAGCGGTTTTTTCGGGGCGCACACCAGGGCGCCGAGTTCCATCCATGCCTGGTTGGAGTCCCCGGGTCTTTGGGGGTGAACGAGTTCTTGGGCGGCGGATTCGATGGCGGTTTTTCCGGCTTTTCGGTCCACCGCATCCGAGATGTCAAACAACCGGCTGAGCACCCGCTGAACGTTGCCATCCACCACGGGAACCACTTCCGAATGACAGATGCTCGAGATGGCAGCTGCGGTATACGGGCCGATGCCGGGGAGGCGCCGCCACCCTTCGCTGGAGGACGGCAGCTGGCCGTCGAATTCTCGGACCACGTGCTGGGCTGCAGCATGCAGGTTGCGGGCCCGGCTGTAGTACCCCAAGCCTTTCCACAAGGCCATGACCTCCTCTGGGGACGCCGAAGCCAAGTCTTGAACGGTGGGAAACGCCTGGAGAAAGCGGTGCCAGTAAGCCGTCCCGGTGTCGACGCGGGTTTGTTGCAAGATGACCTCGGACAACCAAGTGGCGTAGGCCTCCGGGGCGGTTCGCCACGGCAATTCGCGCGCGTTGTGGTCGTACCACAATAGGAGCCGTTCGGTGATGGGATGCGCTTGGGTCATGACGCGAATGTGCAATTGCGCGGCCAAGCCTCGGCGGTGTGCCTTCCGTGACTTACTTTTGCCGGCCCATTGAGAGTGGAATTCAATCGATTGAGTTTCAAAGCATCAGCAAAGAGATGGACAAGAAGATGACGAAGGCGGACCTCGTGAGCCGCATTTCAGAGAAAACGGGCATCGAGCGCCCGGATGTGCAAGCCACGGTGGAGGCCTTCATGGAGTCTGTCCGAGATTCCTTGGAGCAAGGCAACAATGTTTACCTCCGCGGGTTCGGAAGCTTTGTGATCAAGCGTCGGGCCAAAAAAACCGGACGTGACATCCTGAAGAACAAGACCATCGAGATCCCGGCCCACAACATCCCCTCCTTCAAGCCCGCCAAGAGCTTCATGGAGAACGTGAAGGCCAAGGTGTCTGCCAACTGATTCCGACCCCGCCATGAGCCAGCAGGACACACGTCGTTCATCTCTCCCCTGGATCATCGGGGGATTGTGCGTCGTGTTGGCTGCGTTGGTCTGGCAGGTCATTCCCCGGCAACCCGCCGGCCTCGCTCAGGAGGACATCCCCACCACGCTGGAAGAAGCGGCCCCGGTCGACCCGGTGCTCGCTGCTGTCGAGAAGGTCCGGGGCGCCAACCCCATGGAAGGCATCCTCGAGCTGAAGGCGCTTGCCGAAGCCGAACCGCCGAATGTCGATGCCGTCATCGAGCTCGGACGATTCAGCATCCAATCCGGCCAATTGGACAAAGCGAAGGAGCGCTTCGTCCAGGCCATCGATCTGGCGCCTGAACGGGCAGAACCCCTGGTACAGCTCGGCATGCTCGAGCTCGACGGAGGCAACCCCGCCGAGGCCCTGATCCATTTTGAACGGGCTGTGATGGTCGACAGCACCGCCCACAACGCTTGGTTTTTCCAAGCACAATGCCACGAGCGCCTCGGCAATCCGGGCTTGGCACTCGCCGGCTACCAGAAGTTTCTCCCCCTGTCCCCGGATACCATCATTGAACAGGCGGTCCGCCAACGCATCGACCTCCTGTCCCAAACGAACCCCTAAACCATTCAATCATGCCGAGTGGAAAGAAGCGCAAGCGTCACAAGATGGCGGTGCACAAGAAGAAGAAGCGTCTACGCAAGAACCGTCACAAGAAGAAGAAGTGACCTAAATCGGTTGGGTTGACCGCGCCGAGTTGGTGCGGGTTGGCCCAGCTGCTTTTTCTGAACGCGTGAACGTCGAACTGGTCATCAACAAGACCAAGTCCGGGTTGCGCATTGCCATGCTGGAGGACGGCCAATTGGTCGAACTCCATGAAGACAATGGTCAACAGGACTACGCGGTCGGGGATGTTTACCTCGGCCGGGTCAAGAAGGTATTGCCCAGTCTGAACGCCGGATTCGTGGACATCGGTCATCCGAAGGATGCCTTTCTCCACTATTTCGATCTCGGACCGCAATACAAGAGCTTCAAAAAGTATACCCAGCGTTCCATCAAAGGGACGCAGGCATCTGCCGACCTCGCCAACTTCAAGTTGGAGTCGGACATTGAGAAAAAGGGCAACATGAAGGACGTGGTGTCTGCCAGCCAGACCGTCCTTGTCCAAGTGGCCAAAGAGGCCATTTCCACCAAAGGCCCGCGGCTCACCGCAGAGGTGACCTTGGCGGGTCGCTACCTGGTGTTGGTTCCTTTCTCCAGTAAAATCAGCATTTCCCAACGCATCAGCAAGGAGAGTGAGCGCAAGCGCCTTCGGGTGTTGTTGCAGAGCATCCGCCCGGAAAACTGCGGCATCATCGTGCGAACGGTGGCCCAGGAAAAGGGCGCGGCTGACCTGCACGCCGACCTGGAGGACCTCACCAACCGCTGGAAGGAGCTGCACGCGAACCTGCGCAACGCGAAGCCGCGTCAGCGCGTGTTGAGCGAGATGAACAAGACGAGCTCCCTGTTGCGGGACCTCCTCAACCCGAACTTCTCGCAGATTCTGGTCAACGACCCCGAAGTGGCCGAAGAAGTGCGGGAGTACCTGTCCGCCAACGCCCCTGACAAGCTCGACATCGTCAAAGAGTCGAAGGCCAAGGACGTGTTTGACGACCGGGGTGTCCACCGCATGATCAAGGCGAGCTTCGGCCGTCAGGTCAATCTCCGCAGTGGCGCATACCTCATCATCGAGCACACCGAAGCCATGCACGTCATTGACGTCAATTCGGGCGGCCGAAAGGCGGGGGCCACTTCCCAAGAGGAAAATGCGACCGCCACCAACCTCGAGTGCGCCACCGAAATCGCGCGCTTGCTCCGGCTGCGGGACATGGGCGGCATCATTGCCGTCGATTTCATCGACATGGGCCAGGTGGAGAACCGCCGGAAGCTCACGGAGACGATGCGCAAGGCGATGAAGGCCGACAAGGCCAAGCACAACGTGCTGGCTCCGAGCCGATTCGGTGTGGTGGAGATCACCCGGCAGCGGGTGCGCGAAGTCACCGACATCAAGACGGCCGAGCAATGCCCTTCGTGCAATGGAACGGGAAAGGTGGAAGCCAGCATCTTGGTGACCGACCGCATTGAGGACGCCCTCAAGGCGGCGGCGGACCGGGGACTGGGTCAAGTGACCCTGTTGATTCACCCCATGGTGGAGGCCTACGTCACCCGCGGATTGTGGAACAACCAGGTGAAGCAGTGGCGCAAGGCCTTCGGCATGAAGATCACGGTGGAGGGCAACTCTTCGATGGAGCTGCTTCAATACAACCTCTACGACCCTTCGGGGGAGGAGATCACATTGTGACAGCGACGTCCGGTCGGGGCGGCAATTCCTTGGGATAGGCCAGGAAATGCCGCTCCACCGGGACGCTGAGGGCACTGAGGTTCAAGTGGTCCGAAGCAGAGGCCACGTCCCGGATGGTGCCGTCCTTGAATTGCATTTGAATGCCGTGGGCAGCCGTGCTGTAGGCCCGGTTGTCGATGCGGTCGTGCAGGACAAAGTGGGCGGCTTCTTCTGCAGTCAGGTCGAATTGGGCCTGAACGGCAGCGATGCGTTCGGCGATGTCGTCCTGGTTGAAGGGGGCATCGCGCAACTCGATTTTGAACAGGCGCCGCTGTGAGATCCGGCGGCTCAGGTCGGCCAGCACGAAATCTGGGTGGTCCTGCCAAGCCTTGATGCAGCACATGATGTCGTTGTCGTCCATGGCACAGAAGGCGGCCAAGACGTCGGGGTCGGCCATGAATCGGCCTCTGTCGAGGTTCTGTTCCAGAAAGGGACGGACGGCCGGAGTGGTCCAGACGTCGACGCCATCCCGCACGAGGTCCCGGGCCCGTTCCAGCACCCCCATCATCATCCATTCTGCGGCCAGCACGGTTTTGTGCAAGTAGACCTGCCAATACATCAATCGGCGGGAGATGATGAATTTTTCGATGCTGTAGATCCCTTTCTCCTCGACGACCAATCGGCCTTCGTGGACGTTGAGCATGCGGATGATGCGTTCCGAACTGATGCGGCCTTCGCTGACCCCGGTAAAGAAGCTGTCGCGCCGCAGGTAATCCATGCGGTCCATGTCGAGCTGACTGGAGACGAGGTCGTGCAGGAAGCCCTTGGGGTGGTGGTCGTTGAAGATCTCGATGGCCGTGTCGAGTTTGCCATGGAACACCTCATTGAGGCGCGTCATGATCAAGGTGCTGATCTCCTCGTGGTGGACGCCGCGCACCAACGTGTGCTCGAGGGCGTGGCTGAACGGCCCGTGTCCGACATCGTGCAGGAGGATGGCGAGGCAGGCCCCGCGGTACTCTTCCTCTGTGATGTCCACCCCCTTCTCGCGCAGAGAATCGAGGGCTTCCTGCATCAAGTGCAGGGCGCCGAGGGCGTGGTGGAACCGGTTGTGGACCGCACCGGGATACACGAGGTGGCTGAGGCCCAGCTGGCTGATGCGCCGCAGGCGTTGCACCCAGGGGTGGTCCATGATTTCGGTGAAGTCCGCGTGGCGGATTTGGATGAACCCGTAGACAGGGTCATTCAGCAGCTTGGGTCGTGCGGCCATGGGCCGAAAATTGGCGCGTTTCTTTGCACGGGCACCACCCTCGCGAAATAATTGCGACGAATGCCCATTGAAGGAAACATGACGCGCACCTCCCACATCCTCTGGGCCGACGACGAGATCGACCTGCTCAAGCCGCACATCCTCTTTCTCGAGCGGAAAGGGTACCAGGTGACCGGCTTCACCGACGGAGGGGCTTTGCTCGAAGCGCTGGAAGAAGACCGCATTGTGGATGTGGTGTTTCTGGACGAAAACATGCCCGGCCTGAGCGGGTTGGAGACCCTTCAGCGCATCAAGGAACGCCGGCCGCACCTCCCTTGTGTGATGATCACCAAAAGCGAGGAGGAGCACATCATGGAGGAGGCCATCGGCTCCAAGATGGCGGACTACTTGATCAAGCCGCTCAACCCCAGTCAGATTCTTCTCGCGCTCAAAAAAATCCTCGACGAGAAGCGCCTTGTGGGGGAAAAGGCGATGAGCGATTACCAGCGTGAATTCCGGGAGTTGAGCATGCGGTTGATGGACCGCCTCGGGCGCGAGGATTGGGAAGACATCCACAAGCGGTTGGTGCATTGGGACCTCGAATTGGCCGCCTCGGGAGATGCCGGTATGGGGGAAGTGCTGCGCATGCAGAAACAAGATGCCGGCCGGCAATTCGCGCGCTTCGTCACCGATCAGTACGGCGGGTGGCTGGCCGATTTGGACCGTTGTGACGATCCGGAAGAGCCGCTCTTGGCGCCGAAGGTTTTGGCAGACTCGGTCAAGCCTTTGTTGGACGCCGGTCGAAAGACCCTACTGGTCGTCATTGACAATTTCCGCTATGACCAATGGCGGGTGCTGGCGCCACTGCTCAACGAACGGTGGCAGGTGAATTCCGAGCGGATGCATTGGAGCTTCCTCCCCACGGCCACGCAGTACGCGCGAAACGCCATGTTCGCCGGCATGACGCCCGCGCGGATTGCAGAGGTACACCCACAGTGGTGGAAAGACGAGCAGGCCCAAGGGTCGAAGAACGCGCACGAGGCCGACCTGCTTGGGGCGCAATTGGGCCGCTGGGGCTTCTCGGGTGACTGGGGTTACCACAAGATCACCGATCTGCAGGCGGGCAAGAAGTTGTTGGAGGACTTCCACCAATGGAAGGACCGCGACTTCACGGCGGTCGTCTTCAATTTTGTGGACATGCTCAGCCATGCCCGCACCGAAAGCGAGATCATCAAGGAGCTGGCCGAGGACGAAGCGGCCTACCGGTCATTGACTCAAAGCTGGTTCGAGCACAGCCCCTTGCGCGAGCTGCTTGACCGTGCGTCGGATGCGGGATTTGAATTGGTCCTCACCACCGACCATGGCACCGTCCAGGTGGCCGACCCGGTCAAGGTTCAAGGCGAAAAGGAGGTCACCGACAATCCGCGGTACAAGACGGGCCGCAACCTGCGCCACGGAGATGATGTCTTTGCCGTGGACCGGCCCGCGGCATTCGGCTTGCCCAAATCGCACTTGTCCAGCCGGTACATCTTCGCCACCGAACGGGATTTCATGGTGTATCCCAACAACTACAACCGGTTCGTCCGATACCTCGACGGCACCTTCCAGCACGGCGGGATTTCCATGGAGGAGATGCTCGTTCCATTGGTTCATCTGGTGCCGCGATGAGCGAGGTCAGCCTCCTTTGCATGTGGCGTTCTGCGCCGTTTGACCTGAAGGGACTTCCACGCGTGGTCGCGGACCTTGCAGCCTGTTTGGAATGGGGCGATGTGGTGGCATTGCAGGCCCCGATGGGGACTGGGAAAACCACATTGGTGTCGGCCCTGGCCCGGCATTTCCAGGCCCTCGACGACGCGTCGAGTCCGACGTTTGCGCTGTGCCAGACCTATCCCATTCGGCGGGCGGAAGGGCAGCCGGAGCGGGTCATCCGTCACTTGGACTTGTACCGCATTGAGCACATCGCCGAGTTGCACGACCTCGGCTGGGAAGAATGGATGGCCGACAAGGCGGCATTGACCTTTGTAGAGTGGCCGGAACGGGCTGCAGACCACTTCCCGGTCGAGGCCCTGTTGCTCCGTTTGGAACGGCTTCCGGACGGCCTTCGCATGGCGTCCTTGTGGCAACGGGAATCCGAGTAAATTCCAACCTCAACCGCCCCGACCGTGGAAACCAAGGAACGCATCCGTCAGCTGGCCTTCCAAGCTGCCCTTTCTCCCCAGGAGGAAGCCCTCAAGTTGCCCACCAGTGACCAAAGCTTGCGGATTGGCATCCCCAAGGAAATTGTGCTGCAAGAGCGGCGGGTGGCGCTCGACCCGGATGCGGTCGGCGTCTTGGTGGCCCACGGCCATGAAGTGGTGGTGGAGACCGGGGCTGGCATCCATGCCCAGTTCTCCGACGCCGACTACAGCGAGGCCGGTGCCCGGATTGCCCCGGACGCCGCTTCGGTGTACGCCTATGACATCATCTTGAAAGTGGCCCCTCCGCAGGAAGCCGAACTCGAGCACATGCGGGACCGTCAAACCATTTTCAGCGGTTTGCAGCTCGCCACCCATCCGGAGCGGACCATCGAGAAGATGATGGAGCGCAAGATGACGGCGGTGGCGTGGGACTTCATGCAAGACCGCACCGGGATTTTCCCGCTGGTCCGGGCCATGGGGGAAATCGCGGGCACCACGAGCATCCTTGTTGCGGGGGAATACCTCTCGCATCCCGAGTATGGAAACGGCTCCATGATGGGCGGCATGACCGGCGTCGCGCCCACCGAGGTCGTGATCATCGGTGCGGGAACGGTGGGCGAATTCGCCACCCGGGCCGCCATCGGTCTCGGGGCTTCCGTTCGGGTCTTCGATGCCAGCCCCTACCGTCTGCGCCGCTTGCGGGGAGAAATCGGCGGGCAATTGTGGACCAGCACCTTCCATCCCAAGATCCTCCGCGAATCCCTGGCCAATGCCAATGTGGCCATCGGGGCGGTTCGCCCTCAACAGGGCCGCACGCCCATGATCGTGACCGAGGCCATGGTGCAAGGCATGCGCGAGGGGTCCATCGTCGTGGATGTCAGCATCGACAGCGGAGGATGTTTCGAAACGTCCCGCTTGACCAACCACCAGGACCCCGTGTTTGTGGAGCATGGCGTCACCCATTACGGGGTGGCCAACATCCCCAGCCGGGTCCCCCGAACGGCCACCATGGCCCTGTCCAACCAGTTGGGTCCGCTGCTTCAGAAGGTGGGGCAGCATGGGGGCATCGCCGCAGGGCTGGAGCACAGCCCGATGATCCGGAGTGGCCTGTATCTGTTCCGCGGCAACGTGGTCAACCAAGATTTGGCCGAGGCTTTCGATTGGCCCTACAAGGACCTGCGCCTGCTCATCGCCGCTTACGACTGAGGGTCAGCCGCCCACCCGCTTCCGAATGTCGTGCAGTTTGAGCAAGGCTTCGACAGGAGTCAACTGGTCGATGTCCAACCCCAACAGGTCCTCTTTGATGTCCTGAAGGACGGGGTCGTCGAGCTGGAAAAAGCTCATTTGAAGCCCGTCCTCTTGCACGGTTTGGCCACCGTCTTGCGCGGCCTCGCTGCGACCGCCGCCCTGGGATTCCAACCCTTCCAGGACTTCTTCTGCCCTTCTGACCAAGCTGCCCGGCATGCCCGCCAGTTTGGCCACGTGGATGCCAAAGCTGTGTTCGCTACCGCCGGGAACAAGCTTGCGGAGGAACACCACCTTCCCGTCCTGCTGCCGGACGCTCACATTGGCATTGTGAATGCGCGGAAAGCGGTCCGCCATGCGGTTCAGCTCGTGATAGTGCGTGGCAAACAGGGTTTTTGCGCGGCAGGATGGGTGCTCGTGCAGGAATTCAGCAATGGCCCAGGCAATGCTGATGCCGTCGTACGTGCTGGTGCCCCTGCCGATTTCATCGAGCAAGACGAGCGACCGGTCGGAGAGGTTGTGCAGAATGGACGCCGTCTCATTCATCTCCACCATGAACGTGGATTCTCCAGCGCTGAGGTTGTCTGACGCCCCCACGCGGGTGAAGACCTTGTCGACGAGCCCCATCCGGACGGACCGAGCGGGCACGTAGCTGCCCATTTGCGCCATCAGGGCGATCAATGCCGTTTGTCGCAAAAGCGCACTCTTTCCCGACATGTTCGGGCCGGTGATCATCAGGATCTGGCGGTGGTCCCGATCGAGGGCGACATCGTTGGCGACATAAGACTCCCCTTCTGGCAGGCAGCGCTCGATGACGGGGTGGCGGCCACCCACAATCTCGAGTTCGTGACCTTCCACGAGCACCGGACGGGTGTAACCGTGGTCTTCTGCCACCTCGGCAAAGCCCAGGAGCAAATCGAGCCCTGCGACGGACTTGGCCGTGGATTGGAGGAGGGGCAAGTGGGGGTGAAGGGACGTGACGAGCGCATGGTAGGCTTCGCGCTCCACGACGTCGAGTCGTTCTTCCGCGTCGAGGATGCGCTGCTCGAGCTCCTTGAGTTCTGGGGTGATGTAGCGCTCGGCCTGGGTCAAGGTCTGCTTGCGAATCCACGCCTCGGGCACTTTGTCCTTGTGGGCGTGGCGCACTTCGAGGTAGTATCCGAAGACGTTGTTGAAGGCAATCTTCAAGGACGTGATGCCTGTGGCCTCGGCCTCGCGCGCCCGGATGTCGTCGAGCTTGGCCTTGCCATTGTCGCGCAAGTCGCGCAGCTCATCGAGTTCCTTGACCACACCCGATGCGATGGACGCTCCTTTGCCCAAGACGCCGGGTGGGTCCTCGGTGAGTTCGGTCCGCAGTTGTGCCAACGCCGCATCGGAGGGGTCCAATCGACCGGCCCAACGGCCGATCACCGGGTCGTCCGAGCTGTCGACCATCAGGCGCAGCGCTTCCACGGCTGTGAGTGCCCTGCGCAAGCGGTCGAGTTCGGCAGGAGAAATCTTGACGGCGGCAGCCTTGGCCAGCAGCCGTTCGAGGTCGCCGATGCGCTGCAGCTCGGCAATGAGGTCGGCCCGCATGTCCGGCTGGGCCAGGAAAGCCGACACGGCCTCGTGGCGCCGCGTGATGGCCGGCTCGTCGTGCAGCGGCTGGGCGATCCAGCGCCGCAGCATCCGGGCCCCCATCGGCGTGGCCGACCGGTCGAGAATGTCAACCAGAGCGGTGCCTTCGGGGTGGGTGGGCACGAGCAATTCCAAGTTGCGGATGGTGAACCCATCCATCGCCACATTCCGGCCCCATTCAATGCGACCGAGGGAAGCGATGTGGCCGAGGCGGTCGTGCTTGGTGGTGCCGACGTAGTGAAGGGCGGCACCCGCGGCAATGACAGCCAGCGGTTGGCCCTCCAAACCAAATCCCTTGACGCCCTTCGTTCCAAAGTGTCGTTCAAGCGTTTCCCGGGCAAAATCCAATTGCCACACCCAATCGTCGAGGGGAAATCGGTATCCCGTCAGCTCCAGTGATTCCGGTTCGCCATGGCGAAGGTGCAGGGTCTCCTTTGGCCGGAAGGTGCGCAGCAAGGGCGCAATGTCTTCCGGCGCGCCTTCAGCGGCGAGGAATTCTCCGGTGGAGACGTCCAGGAAGGCCACACCAGCACGCTTCCGTTTGGCTTGGCCACGGCCTTCCTCCACGACGTGAACGGCAGCCAGCCAGTTGTTTTCGCGGGCATCCAGCACCTGGTCGTTGAGGGCGACCCCAGGCGTCACCATTTCGGTCACCCCACGCTTGACGATGGTCTTGGTGGTTTTGGGGTCCTCGAGCTGGTCGCAGACGGCGACCCGGTGGCCGGCCCGAACGAGCTTGGGAAGGTAGTTTTCGAGGGCGTGGTGCGGGAATCCCGCCAATTCCACCTCCGCCGCCGCGCCATTCTTGCGGGCCGTGAGGACAATGTTGAGCACCTTGGCCGCCGTCACGGCATCTGGCCCGAACGTCTCGTAGAAGTCGCCCACCCGGAAGAGGAGCAAGGCGTCGGGATGCTGGGCCTTGACCTTGTTGTACTGGGCCATGAGGGGGGTCTCCTTGGCCCCCTTGTTGGATGATCCTTTGCCCTTGGCGCCCGCCATGGGATCAGGAGGCGACCTTCAATTGGCCCTTGTCGCTGGCATCGAACCGCTCGCGGGCGTATTCGGCGGTCACACGCAGTTCTTCGACGCCTTCCTGACCAGGAAGCTCAAACATGGCGTCGCTGAGCACGGCCTCACAGATGCTGCGCAATCCGCGGGCGCCCAGCTTGTATTCCACGGCCTTCTCGACAATGAAATCGAGGGCCTCGGCATCGAACCGAAGTTGGATGTTGTCAATCTCAAAGAGGCGCTCATACTGCTTGATGAGGGCGTTCTTCGGTTCGGTCAGAATGCGGCGGAGCGCATGGGGATCGAGGGGATCGAGGTGCGTGAGCACGGGGAAACGACCGATGAGTTCGGGGATGAGGCCGAAGCTGCGCAAGTCCGCAGGAGCAATGGCGGAAAGCAGCGTTTCCGGGCGGTCGTCGGCACCGGTGTTGAATCCGATGCTCGAAGTGGCAATGCGGCGTTCGATGTGTTGCTCAATGCCACTGAACGCTCCGCCACACACAAACAAGATGTTGCGGGTGTCGATGGAAATCATCTTCTGCTCCGGGTGTTTCCGGCCGCCTTGAGGCGGGACATTGACTTCCGCACCTTCCAGCAGTTTGAGCAGGGCTTGTTGGACCCCCTCTCCGCTCACATCCCGGGTGATGGAGGGGTTGTCGCTCTTGCGGGCAATCTTGTCAATCTCATCGATGAACACGATGCCCCGCTGGGCCTTGGTGACGTCGTAATCTGCGGATTGCAACAGCCGGGACAGCACGCTCTCCACGTCTTCTCCCACATAGCCGGCTTCCGTGAGGATGGTGGCGTCGGCGATGCAGAAGGGCACCTTGAGCAACCGGGCGATGCTGCGGGCAAGCAGGGTTTTGCCGGTGCCGGTTTCTCCCACCAGGACGATGTTGGATTTTTCAATCTCCACTTCTCCCTCCTGGGCCGGGTGGGCCAAGCGCTTGTAGTGGTTGTACACCGCGACACTCAAGGCCCGTTTGGCCCCTTCCTGTCCGATGACGTATTCGTCGAGGAACCGCTTGATGTCGGCGGGACGTTCCAGCTGGACGCCGGGTTCAAATCCGGCTTCCACGTCTTGCCCTCGTTCCTCCTGAACGATGGCGTCAGCCTGTTCAATGCAGTGGTCACAGATGTGTCCGGTCACCCCCGCGATGAGGAT
>CBFHWV010000028.1:0-4942 GCA_965659565.1 uncultured Flavobacteriales bacterium | reverse complement strand
CGTTCCTCCTGAACGATGGCGTCAGCCTGTTCAATGCAGTGGTCACAGATGTGTCCGGTCACCCCCGCGATGAGGATGTCCACTTCGGACTTCTTGCGCCCGCAAAAGGAGCAGTTGATTTCGCGGTCCGACATCTCGGAATCAGTCCTGCTTGCGCTCGAGGACCTCGTCGATCATGCCGTAGGCCTTGGCCTCGTCGGCGATCATCCAGTAGTCCCGGTCGCTGTCCTCCCAGACTTTTTCGTACTCCTGACCGCTGTGGTGGGCGATGATCTTGTACAGCTCCTCCTTGAGCTTCATGATCTCGCGGGCGGTGATCTCGATGTCACTGGCCTGACCGCGGGCCCCGCCGAGCGGCTGGTGAATCATGGTCCGGCTGTGCTTGAGGCCCGTCCGCTTGCCGGCGGCCCCAGCACAGAGCAACACGGCGCCCATGGAGGCGGCCATGCCGGTGCAGATGGTCGCCACGTCGGGGCGGATGTACTGCATCGTGTCGTAGATGCCGAGTCCGGCATACACGCTACCACCGGGGCTGTTGATGTAGATCTGGATGTCCTTCGTCGGGTCGGTGGACTCGAGGAAGAGCATCTGGGCCTGAATGATGTTGGCGATGTAGTCATCGACCCCGGTGCCGAGGAAGATGATGCGGTCGGCCATCAGGCGGGAGAAGACGTCCACTTCGCGGAAGGGCATCTGCCGTTCCTCGATGACGGTACGCGTCATGTTCTCCGGCCCGTGAACGGCGGAGATGTAGTCTTCAACGTGGTGGCTGGTGAAGCCGCGGTCCTTGACGGCGTACTTCAGGAATTCCTTGCGGGTGCTCATCATGAGATTGGAAAGTTAGGCCGACAGGGTCACTGCGCCGAGGGGAAGTTTTCAGAGGGAGCGCACGATTTCCATCCACTCTTCGTGGGAAACCTCCTTGTCTTTGATCTTGGCGAGTTCCCGAAGCTTGTCAATGGCTTTGCGCTCGTAGATGGACTCGGCCACCCGGCGGACCTCCTTTTGGTCGGTCAGCATTTGGGCGACCATCGGGTCGAGTTGCTCGGCCTCCAGTGGAATGCCATACTGGGCATATTGGGCCTTGATGGCATTGCCGGCCTCGGCCTTGATTTCTTCACCCTCCACATCAATGTCGTGCTCGTCGATGATGTGGTTCTGGATGATTTGCCACTTGATGCCCTTGGCGTACTCCTCGAATTCGCCTTCGATCTCCTCCGCGGTGATGGGCTTCTCGTTGGCCACTTGAATCCAGCGCTTGAGGAACTCCTCCGGCAAGGGAGGGTTCAGCTTGTCGACGACTTCCTCCACGAATTTGCGTTGGAAGACGCGGTCTCCATCCCGCTCGAAGATGCGGGCAAGGTCCTCTTGCACCTTGGTGCGGAAACCGGCTTCATCGGTCACCACATCCTCACCGAAGAGCTTGTCGTAGAGCTCCTCCCCGAGTTCGGCGGGCTCGATGTGGCGCACTTCTTTCACGGTGAAGCGAAGCGGGTTCTTGAAGTCCGCTGCAGCCTTGGGATCGATGCCCAACATGCGCGCCATGTCCTCCGCATCGCGGCTGACTTTGCTGGCGTCGACTTCCACCTCCGCGCCTTGGCTTTTGCCCATCAAGGCCTTGACGGTTTTCTTGTCTTGAATGGCATCCATGCTGATGGTGCCTTCGTTCATGACGCCGCCGGCGAGGATCTCCCCTCCTTTGCCATCCAATTCGACAAAGTCACCGACAATCAGGCAGTCTTCGCCGATTTCCGTGCGCTCCGACATTTTGCCGTACCGGCGGCGGAGGTCGCTGATCTGCTCTTCAATGAGGGCGTCGTCAATGCGGACTTTGTGGTGGACGAACTTGGTGAACCATCCGAATTTGATGTCCACTTTCGGGCTGTATCCGATGTCGTAACGGAAGGTGAACGTCTCCGGTTTGTCCCAATCGCCATCGCTGTCGTTCTCCAAGGTCGGGATGGGCTGGCCGAGGATGCGGAGCTTCTCTTCGCGGATGTAGCCGTCCATTTTCTCGCCCATCAGCTTGTTGAGCTCGTCGGCCAACACGGCCTTGCCATACTGCTTGCGCACCAATTGGATCGGCACTTTGCCTTGGCGGAATCCGGGCATCTTGACTTGCTTGCGGTATTCCTCGAGGATGCCGTCCACCTTTTCCCGGTAGTCTTCCGGCTGAATTTTCACGGTCAGGACGCCGTTCAGGTCGTCCAATTTTTCCTGGGTGATTTCCATGTTGTTGCTCTCGTCAAACGGTGCAGTGTGCGGGCGAAGGGACTCGAACCCCCACGCCTTGCGGCACCAGATCCTAAATCTGGCGTGTCTACCAATTCCACCACGCCCGCAGGGGGCGCGAAGATAGGCCGCATCTCCACGGGGACGAAGTGCGAAGGGGCGCTTGCAAATCTGCGGTTTCACGCTCGGTTGGTCCTTGGATGTTCGCGCCATGGCCATGCGACGCAGAGGGTTGGGTTTTGTTGTTTTGGTGCTGGAAATCAGCGTATTGTGTGTGTCGGGCTTGAGGGCGCAATCGGTGACTGTCCACGGCTGGGGCCGATGGCGGTGGGGGGCTGCTGGGTTGTGGGCCTTGGATTCCGGACACGTCTTTTCCGGTGAAAAGGCGCACAATGGTGCTGGTGCGTTGGGCATTCGCACGGAAATCGGTCCGGGACAGGTGTGGCGATTCGAAGGGTCTGCGGGTGTGGCACTCGATGCGCGTTGGCGGGTGTGGTCGGGCGTGAGGTGGGGGCCGCCTCGTGTGGTGGTGTGGCGATTGGGGTTGGCGAAATCCGACCGGGGGTGGTGTCGGGTGGACTTTCCGTGGGTGCAGCCGGCCGGGGCACCGCTGGTTTCGGCGTGGCAGGCAGGCTTTCAAGATCAGGTGGCGCCGAGGGTGTGGTGCCAGGCGGTGTTGGACTGGGCGCAGGGCAGCCGACCTCAACTTCGGGTCAGTGTCAGGCAGAACCACACACAGGTTGGCGCGGGCAGTGGGGGTGTGTTTTTGGCGCATGCCTTGGACGGCGGACGGGTGGAGGTCACCGTGGCCATCGGTTGGATGCGGCGCCAGCTGCCGTGGGGTGGCGCATCAGCGGGCAGGCTGTACCCCTGGTGGGGCGGTGGCGACCCGTTGGTGTCACACTGGATGCACCCGCAAGCGCGATGAGGCGCAGTTGGATCCTGATTGGGTGTGGTTTGCCCGGTCTGTTGGGCGCTCAGGGCATCAACGTGGAGTGGCACCCATGGGTGGTCGAGGCGGTGGACGCGGGTTGCTTGACCCGCGATGGTGCAGAGGTGTTGGGTGCGGCATCGTGGCCGGGACCAGCACCCCAACAAGAGGTGGTTCGCTGGCTCGGCATGGACGAGGGGCAGCGCGTGTTGCGTTGTCTGTTGGCCCATGCCCCTTGGCAAGAGCGGCTGTTCAACCCACGCGCGTGGACCCAAGGAACGGCGTCGACACGCGCCTTGGTGCGCGGGGGTGTGGTGGCGTCGAGTGGGCTGGACCCCACCTTCAGGTGCGATGCCCGCCTGCGCCACAAACAAAAGTCCTGGCAGGTTCAAGGGGCGTTTCGGACCTCCTCGGAAGACCCGCCGTTGTGGGTGGGGTCTCTGGGTTGGAGAGGGGGACGGGGAAGGTGGGCATTGGGGTCGGTGATGCCCAAAGTGGGACAGGGAAGCGTCTTGTGGTCTGCAGGGGCATTCGACGGTTTGGGCGGCATGGAAGGGACGCACCGCATGCCGCAGGGCTTTGTGGAAGCGGGTGGACGCTGGCGCGGCGTCTTGGATGGAGTGGCTTGGAAACGGGAGTCGGGATGGCAGGAGTCGGCGTGGTCCGTCGATGGGGCGGTCGTCGGTCGGTGGTGGCAAGGCGAGGGTGTGGCGGCGTTTTGGGGCCGAACGCCAGGGCCCAACCACGTGGTGCGCATCCGGCTGGGGGCAGAGGGCCGAGCCCGCGGAGCTGTGGGGCTGCATGGAGGAGGTGAATGGAAAGGGTGGAGCGCCCGGTGGGGGCTGGCTGGGTTTGAGGGCGGATGGGGCGGGCGCTGGTCCATTCTGCGTTCGTGGACCCAAGGTTGGGAAGCCCACGCGGCCTTGGAGCGCCTTCATCCAGGCCACCCAGCGGAATCCAGTGGAGAGCGGAGGGCCAGCGTTCCGGATGCAGGAGCGCAACCGACGTGGCAGGCTGAAGCCGGTGTGGCCTGGATGGGGAAGGGCCGCGGCAGTCTCCGCTGGAGAAGGCGGCACGGATTCGACCCCCACGCGCTTCCATCGGAGCGTGTGGTCGGCCAAGTGGAGCGCGGCCGGCACCGGGTCCGAGTGCACCTGGACGGAAGTCCGGGGTCGCGCGGTCCGGCGGACTGGGGAATCCGCTGGCGCACCGAGTCTCATCCGATTCGCGAAGGGCAGACGCTGCGCGTCCGAATGCACCTGTTGTGGGCGGCGCGCGGAGTGGATCGGGGCGGGGCGTGGGCCGTGACGGCCCGATGGGAAAGGGCGGAAGCCGCGCGGTGGACGTTTGGAGTGGGGCAAGCGTGGGGCAATGGGTCTGCCCCTGTGCGGCATGTGACCGGCTGGGATGACCGGCCCGCACAGGCATTTCGCGGCCGCGAAGCCCACGCTTTTCTGCGCTGGCGGTCGCCAGATGGGAGGTGGCAGGGGCGGGTGCGCTGGGCTTGGCCCTCGGAATCGCCCAGCGCAATGGGTGCTGTCTTGGCGCATTCATGGATGGACGTTGAATTCCATCCCCATCGGCGGCGGCGCCCCCCGTCCTGACCGGGTTATATTGCGCTTTCACGGCCGAGGGGCACGTTTTCCCCTCCGACCAACCACACCACCATGGCAACGACCTCCGACATCAAGAACGGCCTGTGCATCCGCCACCAGAACGGCCTCTATCAAATCCTCGAATTCCTGCACAAGAAGACGGCCCGGGGTGCGGGCAACGTCT
>CBFHWV010000027.1:12718-20924 GCA_965659565.1 uncultured Flavobacteriales bacterium | reverse complement strand
CGAACAGGGACCCCGGGTCTGGCCTTCGCCCCGATGCTGCTCGCGGTCTTGGCGACGGTGGTCTGCAGTCCCTTGCTGGCTGCGAGCTACGAATTGAACAGTGCCCTCATCCCAGAAGGCGGTGCGCTCGAAGCTGTGTTCCTGCCCATCGAAGAGATGATCAACGGCCTGACCACCTTTCTGGCCACAGCGGAAGGGAGCCGGCGCTTCATCGTCCTCTTCAGCGTGGCGTTGCTGCCCGGCATCTTTGAGGAACTGGCCTTTCGCGGGGTGCTTCAGCCCTTGCTCATCCGGGCGACGGGCAAGGCGTGGCTGGGCATTGCCTTGGCGTCCATCCTCTTCAGCGCCATCCACTTCCAGTTCTACGGCTTCCTGCCGCGGGTGCTGCTCGGTGCCCTGTTCGGCTGGTTGGCGTACCGGAGCGGAAGCCTCATCCCTGGCATGGTGGCCCATTTCGCCAACAACAGCCTGGCGGCCATCACCCTGTGGGTGACGGGCAGCATGGCCGATGACCTGATGGAGCTCACGCCGGTGTTGGTCGGGGGCAGTCTCCTTCTGACCGCGTTGGCCGTTGTGGCCTATGACCGCGTCATCCGCCGGTCGATTCCTTCCTGAGTTGGAGGAAGGCTTCTGCGCTGAGCAGGTCTTCGGGGGTGGTCAATTTGAGGTTGTGCAAATCGCCCTCCACGAGCGCCACCTCTCGTCCGGAGGCCTCCCACACGGACGCGTCATCCGTGAAGTGGGACTGGTATTCGACCCCGTAGGCTTCTTTCAAATCCGCCACCGCGAACACCTGAGGCGTCTGCACCGCCCGAAGCGTGGCCCGGTCCAATGGCGCACTCCCCTTTTCTCCAACGCGGCGAATCGTGTCTTTGACCGGCACCACCGGAATCGCCCCTCCATGCGCGGCAGCGGCGCTGTAGCAACGTCGGATGGTCTCCAATTCCACCAAAGGTCGGACGGCGTCGTGGATGCCCACCCAGCCCTCGCCCGGTGGCAGGGCGTCGAGTCCATTTCGCACGGAGTGAAACCGCTCCGCCCCGCCTTCCACCACGCGGTCCACGGCCGCCTCTGGGTGATCGCGGACCACGCCAGCCCACTCTCCGTGCAGGCTCTCGTGCAAGACGAGAACCACAAAAAGATCGGGGTGCGCCTCCCGAAATCGGGCCAGGGTGTGAACGATGACCGGCCGACCACCAAGCGGCAAAAACTGCTTGGCGACCGGCCGGTTCATGCGGGTGCCCGTGCCGCCCGCGACGAGGATAAGAGATCGCATGCGGGGAGGGCAGAATCAGCCGCGGGCGGCTGCGAAACGCTCGGAAATGGCGTTCCAGTCGATGACGTTGAAGAACGCCGCGATGTAATCTGGGCGGCGGTTCTGGTAGTTCAGGTAGTACGCGTGTTCCCAGACGTCGAGCCCAAGGATGGGCGTCCCGCCGCAGCCGGCCTCCGGCATCAGCGGATTGTCTTGGTTGGCGGTGGAGCAAACCTCCAGGCCACCGTCCTTGACGCACAGCCAGGCCCAGCCGCTGCCGAAGCGCGTGGCAGCGGCAGCAGAGAAGGCGTCCTTGAAGGCATCATAGCTTCCAAAGGCGGCGTCGATGGCCGCGGCCAGGTCGCCGGTCGGTGCACCGCCACCGTTGGGGGACATGCTCGTCCAGAAGAGGTTGTGGTTGAAGTAGCCACCACCATTGTTGCGGACCGCGCCGTTGCTGGAATCCTGGGCGCACAGGTCCTCGATGGACTTGCCGGCCATGTTGGTGCCGTCGATGGCGGCGTTCAGCTTGGCGGTGTAGCCGGCGTGGTGTTTGCCGTGGTGGATTTCCATCGTGCGGGCATCGATGTGCGGCTCGAGGGCGTCGTAAGCGTAAGGGAGTTGGGGCAGTTCGAAAGCCATGTCAAAGGGGTTCAATGGAATGTGTGCACCCTGCGGTGCGGGTCAAAATTAATCTTCTTCGGCGGGTTGGAGGAGGGCATCCAATCGTGGGAATGTGGCCACCGCCTCTTCCCATTCTGCGTCTCCCCTCAAGGCAGCACGGTGACCGGCCGATTCGCCCCACACGTTGTGGGCCACGCGTTCGGCCAATCGGCGCCGGCACAGGACTTCAGACCGCTCCCGGTCCTCGTCTGGCAAGTACGTCTCCTCGATCAACGCCCCGACGCCCAAATCCAACCCGGCGTCCACTGCATCCAAAAAGGACGACACATCTGGGTATTGCCGCCATTCCTCTCGGCGTTCGGAAGCCAGACGGAAGGCGTGCTCACGGAGGCGCCCAGCATACACGAGCTCCCGGAAGGAGGCCGGGAAACCCGTGGTGTCGAGTGGCACGAACACGTCCGGCGCGATGCCGCCGCCGCCGTAGACCGTGCGGCCACCCACCGTGGGAAAGGCCAAGGAGTCCACGCGAAGCACGCTGTCCGCTTCCACGTATTCGCCGCGCTCTTGGCGTTGAAGCCACTCCTCTTCGTAATCCACCTCTCCACCGTAGGGGCGCTGGATGCTCCGGCCGCTCGGCGTGTAATACCGCGCCACCGTCAAGCGCAAGGCGCCCCGATCGGCCACCGGGAATTCCTCTTGAACGAGGCCCTTGCCGAACGTTCGGCGCCCCA
This sequence comes from uncultured Flavobacteriales bacterium, assembly GCA_965659565.1. Lineage (GTDB taxonomy): Bacteria > Bacteroidota > Bacteroidia > Flavobacteriales_D > Sanyastnellaceae > UBA8752. The sequence continues at coordinate 18,314 of CBFHWV010000027.1, read as the reverse complement.
CGATCGCGGCGCGGTCGTGGTCTTGAAGGGCGCCCGCAAAAATTTCGCTGGCACTCGCACTGCCTTCATCCACCAGGACCACCACCGGTTGCTGTCGGAACCGGCCCGGCCGCTCGGTGACGTATTCCCGGCGCGGCTGTGCGGTCCCTTCGGTGTAGACCACCAATTCTCCTTCATCCAGAAACCGCTCCACCATGGGAACGGCCGCGTGCAGATATCCGCCGCCATTGCCGCGCAAATCCAGCACAAAGCGCTCGGCGCCCGCATCCGCGAGGTCGGCGAGGGCGGCTTCGAATTCTTCGTGGGTGTTTCGTGCGAATCGGACCACCTTGAGGTAGCCAATCCGGCCCGGCATCAATTCCGCAGCCACCACACTGTGGATGGGAATCCGGCCACGCCGAATGGCCACCTCCACCCGTCCGCTGTCCGCGGCACCCGGTCGGAAGAGGCCCAGCTTGACCTCCGTCCCGGACGGGCCCTTCAGCAGCTTCATGACCTTGGAATTGGACAACCCCGTCCCGGCGATGACGCTGTCGTCCACGGCCACAATGCGGTCACCTGACAACACGCCGGCGACAGCGCTGGGCCCTCCTGGAATGGGCGTGACCACCATGATGGTGTCCTCCTGCAGCATGAATTCGACGCCGATGCCCTCGAAGTTGCCCTCCATGGGCTCGGCCATGGCGGCCAATTCTTCTGCACTGAACCAATCGCTGTGCGGGTCGAGCTCGTCCAGGATGGCGTCGATGGCCACATCGGTGAGCCGGTTGCGGTCCACCGGATCCACGTACATGCGGTCGATGCGGTCGAGCACTGAACTCAGGACCTGACCCGACCGCACAAACCGAGGCTCGGAGAATTCCCAAGCCCCTTGGCCCTCTCCCAGGCCACGGCCGAGATAAGCGCCCAAACAAAGCGCAGCGCCCAGAGCGAGCGGCAACCAAGCGCGGGGCATGGGGGGGCGATCAGTCGACATCCGGGTAACGTACAATCTCCACCCCCGCCTGGTTCAGGAAGTTCAATCCGGAATCGTCCTTGTAGGCGTCGATGAAGACCAAGCGGCGGATGCCCACCTGGTGGATGAGCTTGGCGCAATCCCGGCACGGCGACAGCGTGATGTAGAGCGTGGCCCCCTGCGCCGTGTGGGTCGAACGGGCCAACTTGGTGATCGCATTGGCCTCGGCGTGGAGCACGTACCAATGCGTGTCCCCTTCGGCATTCTCGCAGGCGTTGGGAAACCCACTGGGCGTTCCGTTGTATCCGTCCGACACGATCATGCCATCCCGCACGATCAGGGCGCCGACCTGCTTTCGCGTGCAATGCGACAGCTGGGCCCATTGGCGTGCCATCCGGAGATATGCCCGGTCGTAGCGCTGCTGCTTGTCCAAGTCTGCGGTGCGTTCCACGTCACGAAGGTAGGTCGACCGCTTCGGCGGTGGAGGACCGGTGATGGACCCCAAAGCGCGGATTGCCTCGGACTTGTTCACCTTTGCCCCATGCGCATTTACACCCGCACTGGCGATGGTGGGGAAACTTCCCTGTTCAATGGGACCCGCGTCCAGAAGGACGACGCCCGCATCGAAGCCTATGGCACCCTCGACGAACTCAATGCTGTGGTCGGCGGCTTGCTCGACCACGACCTCCTCGCCGGTCAGGCGGAGGCCATCCGCAACATCCAAGACCACTTGTTCCGGATCGGCAGCGTGTTTGCGGACCCCGAGGGCCCACGCCCAGGCGCGCTGACCACCGACGATGGGGACATCGAGTCCCTCGAACATTGGATCGACACCCTCGAAGAAGGCTTGCCGGAACTGCGTCATTTCGTGCTTCCCGGTGGACATCCTGCCCTCAGCCAGTGCCATCTGGCGAGGACCATCTGCCGCCGAGCGGAGCGCCGCGCCGTGGCGCTGGACCAGCTGGTGGCGCAGCCGGAAGTGGCCCTGCGCTACCTCAATCGGCTCAGCGATGCCTTCTTTATGCTCGGCCGTCGGGTGGCTTTCGACGGCGGGGTGAACGAGGAAAAATGGCCACGGCCCCCGAAATCCGACCACTGACGGAACTTTTTGTGTCCGTGACGGGTAGGGGTTGCACAGAATTGCGACTCCGCTACTTTTGCCGCGCTGAACAACAGGAAAGATGTATTGGACTCTGGAATTGGCTTCCTACCTGGAAGACGCCCCCTGGCCCGCCACGAAGGACGAACTCATTGACTTCGCCATGCGCACCGGTGCCCCACTCGAAGTGGTGGAGAACCTGCAGCAAATCGAAGACGATCAGGAGTCGTATGACACCATCGAGGACATCTGGCCCGATTACCCTTCAAAGGAGGACTTTTTCTTCAACGAAGACGAGTACTGACGGGCCCTTCCGCCCCCTGCATTCCCTTCCCTTGACGACGCCGGCCTGATCGCCGGCGTTTTTTTGCGCGGTCAGCTCGGTTGGACCACCAACTTCACGCAACGGGGAAACTCCGCATCGGCCTTGACCTCGATGACCGTGGTCTCCGGACATTGTTCGGACCAGAGGCGACAGGCTTCCTCCACGCTCCTTCCAATGCACCGCACCGTTCGGCAGCCTTGTTCCCCCGCTGAGAACGTCCACAACGCGGGCAATGCCGGGTCCGGCGTCGCCCCTTGTATGCACGTGCCTGGGGCTTCGGGGTCCATGAAGCTGCGGACGTGCAGGGGGATGTCCGCCCGCCTCAGCGGCGCCATGGTGTCGGGGTGCAGCACCCCGGCTCCTGCGCGCCCCATCAGTTCTGCGGTGCTGTGATCCAAATGAGGCAGCACCTCTGCGGCCGGCCAGGATCGCGGGTCTCCGGTCATGACGCCCGGCACATCCTTCCACACGCAGAACCTGCGTGCGCCCAAGGCCTCCGCCAACAGCGCCCCGCTGAAATCGGACCCTTCCCGTCCGAGGGTGGTCGGCGCTCCCGAATCCGCGGAGCCGACGAAGCCCTGCATGACGGGAATGGCTTCGCCCCAATCCCTGGACGCCGACCGGATGGCGCTTCCGGTGTGTTCGAGGTCCACCTCAGCCGACCGGTGCGTCCGGTTGGTCCGCACCAACGACCACGCGGAGGTCCACACCGCCGGCAGCCCCTCAGAATCGAGGTGGGCCGCCACAATGCGCGTGGACCAGCGCTCGCCAAAACCGACCACCGCATCGTACCCGGCATCGCTCCGCGGCCTTCCCAAAAACGACGCACACACGGTTCGGAAGGCGGCCAAGTCCCCATCGAGCAACGACGCCGGCAAATGCAGGGCGTCCAGCACACGCAAGTGGTCCGCGACCACGTCCATGATGACGGGTTCGACATCCGCAGCATGCGGCAGGGCCTGCCACACGGCCTCGAGGGCATTGGTCGTTTTGCCCATGGCGCTCACCACGATGGCCTGGTGCGCATCGGCATCCTCCCCACACTGGAGGTGACGCAGAATGCGCCCGAGGTTGCGCACCCCTTCGGCATCCCGCACGGAGGCACCCCCAAACTTGTGCACGGCCCAATCCCCGTTCATTCCTTGGCCAAGTCGATCAAAGCCTCGCCCTGCAGCCGGCCATTGAGCCAGGTGCTCTCCACGTCGGCGCCGAGCGACTCGTAGAACCCGATGGCCGGCGTGTTCCAATCGAGAACCTGCCACTGCATGTAGGCCATGCCCTGGCGTTGGGTCTCCCGCGCCACCGCCGCAAACAGCTGTCGGCCGTATCCGTTGCCCCGCTCCGAAGCCGTCACCACGAGGTCCTCCAGAAACAAGCAGCGGCCATTCCACGTGCTGTATTTCTCATAAAACAGCGCCATGCCGACCACCTCATCCCGGTCGGCCGGCTCGAGCACGAGCAAACCGTATCCCGGCCGGTCACCAAAGCCATCCGCCTTGAGCTGCTCCGCGTCAATGTTGACCTCGTCCAGCGCCCGCTCGTACTCGGCGAGTTCCCGAATCAAGGCCCAGACTTGCGGGATGTCCGCCTCAGTGGCCCAACGAATTCGTCCCGTTCCCTGCATGGTTTGCAAACGTAGATTGCAGATGCATCATGCCTAAAGGAATTTCTCCACTGGACATCGCCCTGGCACTCCCATTTCTGTGGGCCGCCATCCGCGGCATCCGCAAAGGGCTCATCATGGAAGTCACCGGCCTTGCCGCCCTGTTTCTCGGGGCCTATGCCGCCCTCTTCTTCTCCGATTTTGCGGCCCAATGGCTGGATGCGGAATTCGCCATCGGTGAAGCTTATCTGGGCATCACGGCCTTTGCCGTCACGTTTCTGGCCGTGGCCATTGGCGTGGGCCTCCTCGGCCGCGTCGTCGAAAAAATGGTCGATGTCACCGCGCTGAAGCCATTGGACAGGCTGGGCGGGCTCGCCTTTGCCACAGGCCGGGCATGGCTCTTTTGGTCCATCGTCGTGATGCTGATTCAGGGCACCCTTGGGCCGGATGTCATCCCCGCAGAGTGGCGACAGGGCAGCCACCTCTGGCCCGCACTCGATGCCAGTGCGCGTTGGCTGTTGCCCATTCTGGACCCTTGGATTCCCTCTCTGTGAATGCCTGACGCTTCCTTCCTCTCGCGCCTTCCTGAAGACCGACAAGCACCGGTCTCCGCCCTGCTCACCGCCCTCCGAACGCACCTCCCCGAGGGATTTGCGGAATACGACGACGGCAGGATGGTCCATTTCGCGGTGCCCCACAGCCTGTATCCCGACGGTTACCACTGCAATCCCAAGCAGCCGCTGCCCTTCATTTCAGTGGCGTCGACCAAGGGCCACATCGGCTTGCACCACATGGGCATCTATGCCGACCCCGACTTGCTGCACTTCGTGGAGTCCCAATGGGATGAGGCGGCCTGCGGCAAATTGGACATGGGCAAAGGGTGCGTGCGGTTCAAGAAGCCCGAACGCCTAACGGCTGCGATGCCGATGCTCGTAAAGCTGTTCGAACAGATGTCGCCGGCGCAGTGGATCGCCCGCTACGAGGGGGCCTTCAAACGCTGACCTTCACGCCCACGTCTTCGCCCAAGCGGGCCATGCGCTCCCCGAGGGCAGACCAGACAAGCTCGTAGGCTTCCGTTTCCGGCCAAGCCGCTTTCACGGAGAAGTAAAACTTGATTTTGGGCTCGGTCCCCGACGGTCGCGCGGTCACCAAAGCGCCTTCCTCGGTGACAAACTGAATGACGTTGGAAGGCGGCAGCCCGTTCCAGCCCTCCAGATGATCCCGCACTTCCACCACGGCTTCTCCACCCAATGTGGCCGGGGGTGCGCTGCGGAAGCCCTTCATCATTTGGCGGATCTCCTCCGCGCCCGAAATGCCTTCCCGCTTCAGGGAAACCAAGGCCTCGCGGTACACGCCATGGTGCCGATGCAAATCGCGCAACCGATCCAGCAGGGTGCGGCCGCGGCGCCATTCCACATCGGCCACTTCTGCAATCATGCAGGCCGCAGCGATGGCATCCTTGTCCCGCACTTCGTCCCCAATCAGATAGCCGTAGCTCTCTTCGCCGCCCACCAGGAACCGGCCGTGGCCTTCCCGGGCTTGGATCTCCGCTGCGATCCATTTGAATCCCGTCAGCGTCTCCGCCACGGGGATGTCGAATTCCGCAGCGATGTC
>CBFHWV010000027.1:4118-6712 GCA_965659565.1 uncultured Flavobacteriales bacterium | reverse complement strand
CGCATGGTCATCTGCATTCCTTCGGGCATCACCGAGGTAGAGAAGCGGGCAGTCAAGGACAGCGCCGAGCACGCCGGCGCCAAAGAAGTCTACCTGATCCACGAACCCATGGCCGCCGCGATTGGCATCGGCATCGATGTGGAGGAGCCGATGGGCAACATGATCATCGACATCGGAGGCGGCACATCCGAAATTGCGGTCATCGCGTTGGGCGGGATTGTGACCGACAAGAACATCCGCGTCGCGGGCGACGAGTTCACCCACGACATCGAGGAGTACATGCGCCGCCAGCACAACATCCTCGTTGGAGAGCGTACCGCAGAGCAGATCAAGATCGAAGTGGGCAGTGCGCTGACCGAACTGGATGAGCCGCCAGAGGATTACGCCGTGCGGGGTCGGGACCTCATGACCGGCATTCCCAAGGAGATTCTGGTGAGCTACGCCGAAATCGCCATGGCCCTCGACAAGTCCATCTCGAAGATTGAGGAAGCCATCCTGAGCTGCTTGGAGAACACACCGCCGGAACTGTCCGCCGACATCTACAAGACGGGCATCTATCTCGCGGGCGGTGGTGCCTTGCTTCGCGGATTGGACAAGCGCATCAGCTCCAAGACGCGCCTCCCGGTTCACGTGGCTGAAGAGCCGCTTCGTGCCGTGGCCCGCGGAACGGCCATCGCCCTGAAGAACGTCGAGAACTTCTCCTTCTTGATGCGCGAGTGAGACCGGACCGCCAATGCGCAACCTCTGGCTCCTCCTTCAACGTCATGCCTTCCTCCTCGCCTTCGTCGCGCTGCTGGGCCTGTCTCTGACGGTGTTGGTGCGCCACGATGGCAGCGCCCGCTCGAGCTGGTTCGCGGCCACGTCAGGGACGACGGCGGCCTTTGAAGAACAGCGCCGGCAGTGGTCCGACTACCTGCAGCTGGCCGAACGCAATGCCGTCCTGGCGGAAGAGAATGCTGCGCTGCGATCCCACTTGTTGTCCCTTGAATTGCTGGGCACATGGCAGGCGGACTCCAGCCAGGGTTGGCGCTCGCGGACAGGGGCGCTCATCAAGGCCCCTGACGGACTGGCCACCACCATGGCCTTGGCCAGCCCTGGCGCCGCAGACAGCGTTCGCATCGGTGACGGTGTGCTCGCCTCGGGCATCGCCTTCGGCACGGTCGTCGACGTCAGCGAGCAGTACTGCCGAATCCTTCCGTTGCTCAACACGGCCGGCACCTGGAGTTGTCGCATCGGCCGAAATGGTGCGGTGGCCCCGCTCCGATGGGACGGCCGGAAGCCCGACCTCTTCCAACTGTCCGATGTGCCGCGGTATGCCCTGGCCAACCCCGGGGACACCGTGTTCACGTCCGGCTTCGACTTGCGCTTCCCAGAAGGCATTCCCGTTGGAACGGTCGTCCAGGCCACCCAGGCCGGATCGGACTTCCAAGAGGTCCGCGTCCAGTCGTTGATCGACTTCCGGTCGGCGCGGCACGTTGAATTTCTCTCTGCCATCGGGGCCTCGGAACGCGAGGCCATGGCCCAACCCCTCGATGCCCCATGATGGTGTTGAGGATCCTCTTGCTCGTGGCACTTCAAGCCATGCTGTTGGCCGATGTGGCCCCCTTTGGGGCTTGGTCGCGTCCGCAATGGGCCTTGTGGGCCTTGTTCATGGTCCCCCCTCAAGTCGGCCCCTTCACCAAACTGCTCGCGGGATTCGGGCTGGGACTGGGGCTCGACATCGCCATGGGCACCTATGGACACCACATGGTGGCGGGGACGGTGCTCGGCGGCTTCTTGCCCACGCTGCACCAACTCCTGTCGCCAAGAGAGGGCTATGAAGTGACCCAGCGCCCCACGCTGCGGGACCTGGGTGTGAATTGGGTCCTCGTGACCACCTTCTTGGGGGCCTTGGTCTTCCACCTCGCCTTGGCCATCGTCGACACATGGCATGCGCACCTGCTGCCTTCCGCCCTGACCCAAGCTTTGACAAGTGCGGCATGGACGACGGTCTGTTGTCTCCTTCTCCATCTGCTCGCCGCTTCGGGCCGTTCCAGAACCAGCTGATGGACACCCGATTCAGAACGGTCATCCTGCTGGTGGTCTTTTTCGTCAGCGCATTCGGAATCCGATTGGCCACCCTCCAACTGGGATCGACGGAATGGAAAGACAAAGCCGAAGCGCTGACGAGCGACAGGTACACCATCCCGCCCAGCCGGGGTCAGCTGTTTGACCGGCACGGTGCGCTATTGGTGGGCTCGAAAGCCACCCACGATCTGATGGTGCTCCCCAAGGCCTTGCCCAAAGAAGAGGGCTGGGAAGCCGACGGTGCCCGCTGGGCGGGCATGGGGCTCGAGGAATTCGAAGCGGCCATCGCCAAGGCCCGCCGATACAGCTCGCACAAGGCCTCGACGGTCCGCAAAGGCTTGACCATCCGAGAGCATGCGGTCATGGCTTCGGGCCTCCACCAATTCCCGGGCTTCAGCTTTCGCACGCGCCCCGTTCGCAACCACCTGCACAACACCGCTGGCCACCTCATCGGGGAGTATGCTGAAACGTCCGCTGACGACCTCGCCTCCGACCCCTTCTATCGCCTCGGAGACCGCATTGGGCGA
>CBFHWV010000027.1:2925-3974 GCA_965659565.1 uncultured Flavobacteriales bacterium | reverse complement strand
CTCACCCTCGATCTCGACTTGCAACGCCTCGCAGAAACCCTGATGGACGGCAAGAAGGGAAGCGTCGTGGCCATCGAACCGGCCACAGGCGAAGTGCTTGCATTGGTATCGGCGCCCGACTTTGAACCGAGCCAGCTCGTGGGCGCCGCACGGGGCAAGTCCTATCGGAAACTGCTCAACGACCCCGACAAACCGCTCTTCAACCGTGCCATCAAGGCCACCTACCGTCCAGGGTCCATCTGGAAGATGGTGCAGGGGCTCATCGCCCTCGATGAGGGTCGAATCCGGCCTTCCACCCGCTTCGACTGTGACCGCAACCTGATTGGTTGCCACGGCCCACACACCTTTGACGACCTCAGCGACGCCGTGGTGCACAGCTGCAACCCCTACTTCTACAGGACGATGCAGCGCGTTGTGACGGCCGGCGAAGGGGAGGGCCGTTTCGAGCGCGCAGCCAACGGCCTGGACCATTGGCGTGAGCGGTGCACCGCCTTTGGCTTTGGCACCAGCTTGGGCGCGCGGTTGCCCGGCACCTCCAAGGGAAACATCCCCGGCAGCGCTTACTACGATGGCATCTATGGGCGCCGGCGCTGGGACTTCGGCACCATATATTCCATCGCCATCGGGGAAGGTGAATTGCTCAGTACCCCCTTGCAAATGGCCAACCTCGCCGCCATTCTGGCCAACCGGGGATGGTACCACCAACCCCACTACGTGCGCGATATGGGTGGCCGAGGCAAACCGTCCGGCTTGGGGATTCGAATGGAAACCGGCGTGGAATCCGTCCACTTCAACCCGATTGTGCGCGCCATGCGCGACGTGGTGGAGCAACCGACCGGAACGGGCCGTCGGGCCCGCATCGAAGGCGTGACCGTCTGCGGCAAGACCGGCACCGTGCAAGACGAGCCGAGGAAGGACCATTCGGTCTTCATGGCCTTCGCGCCCATGGACACCCCGCAAATCGCCTTGAGCGTGTACGTGGAGAACAGCGGGTTTGGTGGGGAATGGGCCGCGCCGATTTCAGCCATTTTGATCGAACAATACCTGCT
>CBFHWV010000027.1:1610-2804 GCA_965659565.1 uncultured Flavobacteriales bacterium | reverse complement strand
CCGCTCCGCATCGAGTCGGAGCAGCACCGCCACCATGATGGAGAACGCCATGAAGCTCGACCCCCCGTAACTCATGAAGGGCAAGGGAATGCCGATGACGGGCGCCAAGCCCAGAACCATGCCCACATTGATCACAAGGTGCATGAACAGGATGCCGCCCAATGCATAGGCGTATACCCGGGTAAAGCGACTTCGCTGGCGCTCGCCCAGGAAAAAGATCCGCATCAGAAACGTCGCATAGAGCAACAAGAAGGCCACGGCCCCGATGAAACCGCGCTCCTCGGACCACTTGCAAAAGATGAAGTCGGTCTCCTGCTCTGGCACAAAACCGTAGCCCGTCATGGGCCCTTGTCGCCAGCCTTTTCCTGCCAGTCCGCCGGACCCAATGGCGGTCTTGGCATGCCGGATGTTGTAATCGGCGTCGGGATTGCTCACATCGAGGCCAAACAACACGTGGATCCGCTCCTTCTGGTGTGGCTTGAGCACATCTTCCAAGGCCACATGCAAGGCAAAGGAATACACCAATGCCGCCAAGCCGACCACGCCCGCTATCCGCACCGTTCGGGTCCGATAACGGGGCAAGGTGGCACTGCGCAAAATGGCGGTGACCGCCGCGCCGACCAACACCAGAATGACCGCGAATGCGCCGTAGCCAGAGCGCGCTCCCAGAACAGGAATGTGCACTTCTGCCGCCCCGGTCAGGATGGTCAAAATGGCCAGCACGATCGCGGCAAACCCTGCGATGAACACTGCGCCCGACATGCCTTCCCGGTACAGGGCAAAAATGAAGCCGACAAACACCAGCACTGTTCCGGCATCGGGCTGGAGCAGAATGAGCCCGGCTGGAACCCCGATGATGGCCAGGGCGCGCAATCGGCTCGGCCAATCCTTCCACCCGTCACGGGTGCCGAGGTACCAAGCCAGGGCCATGGCGGTCCCCAACTTGGCGAATTCCGAAGGCTGGATGCCAAAGCCCCCAACGCCGAACCACGACCGGGCTCCGCCCACCTTTTTGCCGACCACAAGCACGGCCGCACAAAGGCCGATCTGCACGGCATAGTTCAACCAAGCTGTTCGGATGAAGAATTCACCCTCCACCTGCAAAATCAAAGCGCCCAGCAACAAACTGACGCCAAGCCACAGGGCCTGTTTTCCGTGAAGGGTGCCCAGCGACCAGTCCACCTCGCCCTCTAG
>CBFHWV010000027.1:904-1514 GCA_965659565.1 uncultured Flavobacteriales bacterium | reverse complement strand
GATCCTCGCCGGCACGGATTCAGAGTCCGAGCAGGACTTCCATCGGATCCTTGGAACCGAACAGCATGCGCTCGGGGTTCTCGAGCATCTCCTTCACCGCAACCAGGAAGCTGACGCTCTCCTTGCCGTCGATGATCCGGTGGTCGTAGCTCAGGGCCACGTACATGATGGGGCGAATCTCCACTTGGCCGTGGATGGCCACCGGCCGCTCCACAATGTTGTGCATCCCAAGGATCGCGCTCTGAGGCGGGTTGATGATGGGCGTGGACAACATGGAGCCGAAGACGCCTCCATTGGTGATCGTGAACGTGCCGCCGGTCATCTCGTCGACGGTGATTTCTCCATCGCGGGCCCGGATGGCCAAACGCTTGATTTCGGCCTCGATTTGATCCAGGCTCATGGATTCCGCATTGCGCACCACCGGCACCATGAGGCCCTTTGGCGAGCTCACCGCGATGCCGATGTCCGCGTAATCGTGCAGCACCATCTCCTTGCCGTCGATCATGGCGTTGACCGCGGGATAAAGCTCCAAGGCCGCGGTCACGGCTTTGGTGAAGAATCCCATGAAGCCAAGGCCCACCCCGTGCTGCTCCTTGAAGGTCTGCTTGTA
>CBFHWV010000027.1:0-729 GCA_965659565.1 uncultured Flavobacteriales bacterium | reverse complement strand
GGAATGCCCTTGGCCATGGCGGACAAGACGTCCTGCTTCAGGATGCGCCCCCCCGGACCGGTTCCGGCCACTTGGCCGGCCTGGAGTCCGTTTTCGTCCATCAACTTCCGAGCCGCAGGCGAAGGGTGGCCTGCCGCGTGGCCCGTTGGAGCGGGCGCTGCCACGGGAGATGGGGCCGGGGCGGGAGCCGGGGCGGGCGCCGCAGCTGGAGCTGGAGCCGCGTCGGCCGGGGCCTCGGCATCCGTGTCGATGAGGCACACCACCGCACCCACGGCGACGGCATCGCCTTCCTCCGCTTTGAGCGTGATCGTTCCGGACATCTCGGCCGGGAGTTCGAGGGTCGCCTTGTCGCTGTCGACCTCGGCGATGGCTTGGTCCTTGAAGACGTAGTCGCCGTCGGACACGAGCCAAGCGGCGATTTCCACTTCCGAGATGGACTCCCCGGGGCTGGGGACTTTCATTTCGAGGATGGGCATGGAGCGGGGATCAGGGGGAGGTGAATCGGTGTGGGGTCAAGGTCGTCAACCCAATTGGAAAACAGAATCGATGACGGCTTGGTGGCGCTCGGCGTGGACCACCGGGCTGCCGGCCGCTGGGCTGGCGGACTCTGGACGGGCGAAGAAGCGGGTCACGCCCGGTCCAAACCGGTGAAGGTGGGCAAAGGCGCCCATGTTGGACGGCTCTTCCTGCGCCCAGCAGAGGGTGGCACCCTCGTAACGGTCGAGAACG
>CBFHWV010000026.1:0-21648 GCA_965659565.1 uncultured Flavobacteriales bacterium | reverse complement strand
CTACCGCACGCCATCCCATTCATTCGGCTGGAGATACAACCTGCCGGTCTTGCGGCGACACTTGGCCGACATGACGGCTTTCCTGCCATTGGGGGTCATCGACTTGCCCACCTTGGCGATCTACGGCACCCGATCCAATTACGTGGTCGGCCGAGGCCTGGAGGCCTTGCGCTCCCATTTCCCCGTGCTGCAAGAATCGGCGCTGGAGGCGGGCCATTGGCTGCATGCAGAGCAGCCTGCCGCGTTTCACGACGCGGTCCTAGGCTTCCTCGCCTGAGGACAAAGAAAACGCCCAACCGGCAGGACCGATCGGGCGTTTCACGCCATTGGAAAAATGGGGTTAGCCTTTGGAGCCGACCATGATGCTCACGCAACCTTCATGCTCGATGACGGCATCGGTAGAAGGGACCTGCACCCGCACGGTCATCTGCTGTGTGTTGGCCACGCGGAAGTCGAAGTGGTTGCTCTCCTTGTCCGTGCTGTCATAGATCCCGTTGCCGCGGCTGTCGAGCACTTGAAAGGTCAGGTCTCCCAAGACCGGGTGACCGCAGACGAGCAGGCGGTAGGCCCGATCGCCGAAGAAGGTGAGTTCGAGCTCGGCCTCGTCTCCAGGGATGAGGACGGCGGTGTTGTAATTGTCGTTCTGGACGTAGTCTTCCAGTTGTGGCAGGCAACGCTTCTTGGTGAAGGTCCGGCACTGGGCATTGGCCTCGGTGGCGCTGAAGAGCACCATCAGGAGGGAGAATGCCGCGAGAGAATATTGTTGGATCGCAGTCATGGCGTGAGGCTTTACGATTATTGAGCGTATTGGTTACGAACTGCGGCCACGGATGTTGCAATGGCCTTCAGTGTGGCCTCGTCAAACTCCACTTCTGGACCCCCGCTGATGACCACAGTGCCATCTTCAGCAGCAGTCGCTGCGGCCGCATTCTCGGTGATCTTCACCCCAGCAAACGCCGCTTCAACCGGCTCCAATGCCGCTTTCATGCGGGTCAAGGCCTCGGTCGGCTCGTAGCTGTCCAACAGGCCCAGCAGGTTGTCCAGGGTCATTTTTTGCTCCGCAATGCGAAGCTGCAGGTCCGCCGTGGATCCTTCAATGCCCTGGGTCCCCAGGTAAACGCCTTCGAGCCAGCCGCCAGCGGCCATCAGTCCACTGACCTCTTCCATGCCATTCTCGCGGAACCGTCCATTGAGCGCGTAGAAGGTCTCCGTCACAATGCTGACCAGCGAGTCGCGGACATCGCGGTTGTTGTCCGCGCGGGCAATGAGGTCTGCATTGATGATGTCGCCCACACCCAACCCGTCACACAACCGGCGGCACGTGTTCAAGTAGTCCACCGACGCTTGGTTCTGGTTGAAGATGACGCTGTAACTCAAATCGCCTGCATAGATGCCGAGGTTCACGGCCTGCGCCTCCGTGGTCGCATAGCCGGTCGCCTTGTCGACGGCATTGAGGGCCCCCGCGTCAAACCGGATGCCACTGCGCTCGAGAAGCAAGGCGGTCTCAATGGGAGACGGGACCGCGTGGAAAATCTTCTTGAAGGCCTTCTGTCGGCGGGCCGGCATCATGCCTTCCGCATTCAATTCGGACTGGGCAGGAGGCTGGTCTTCTGATCCAGCGTCGTGGCTGGCTTCCCCACAGCTGAACAGCAGGAGGGCAATGGGCAAGGCAATCCAAGCGGAGGTCAACCGCTGGTTCGTCAATCGGGCAAAAGCGCGTTTCATGGAGATTCCAATATCGTTGGTACGGCAAATTGAACCCCCGCAACCCTGCGTTGGGGCTCATGGTGCGAAAGTTATCCTCCCGAGAGGGTGGAAGCTGTCATCCAAAGCTTGCGCCTGCGTCAGAATCGACTGAGACTGACCGGGACCGCTCGGTGGGCCATCAGTGGGCCTCCAGCCAATCCTGCCCCGTTTCGGCTTCGACCTCCAGCGGAACCGCCAATTCCACCGCGCGCTCCATGTGGGACTCCACCAATTCGCGTACGGCCTCGACCTCAGATTTGGGGACGTCGAACACGAGTTCGTCGTGCACCTGCAAAATCATGCGGGCGGCAAACCCACCCTCCGCAAGGGCGCGGTGAATGCGCACCATCGCGATCTTGATGATGTCTGCCGCAGACCCTTGGATGGGCGCATTGATGGCATTGCGCTCCGCAAATCCGCGGACCACTGCATTGGCACTCGTGATGTCGGGGAGCCAGCGCTTCCGTCCGAGGATGGTTTCCACGTATCCATTCTCCTTGGCCTCTTCGACCACGCGGGTCTGGTACGCTTTGAGGTCTGCAAACTCCGCGAAATATGCGTCGATGATGCCCTTGGCTTCCCGGCGCGGAATCTTCAGCGTCTCGGCCAAGCCGAATGCGCCCTGCCCATACAGGATGCCAAAGTTGACCGCCTTGGCTTGGCTCCGCTGCCCGCGGTCGACCTCTTCAGCAGGCACGCCGAAGACCTTTGCGGCCGTGGCGGTGTGGATGTCGGCCCCTTCGAGAAACGCAGTGCACAGCCCTCGGTCCTGGCTCAACGCCGCCACAATGCGCAGCTCCACCTGGCTGTAATCCGCGGCCAACAACACGTGGTCCGCATCGCGCGGCACGAACGCCTTTCGAATCTCGCGGCCCCGCTTCGTTCGGATGGGGATGTTCTGCAGGTTCGGCTGGGTGCTGCTCAACCGGCCTGTGGCCGCCACGGCTTGCATGTATTGGGTGTGAATGCGTCCGGTTTCCGAATCCACAAGCTCAGGCAGGGGCCGGACGTAGGTGGACAGGAGCTTGTTGAGCTGGCGGTATTCCAGCACCTCCGCCACGATGGGATGCGTGTCCACAAGCTTCTGCAGCACGTCTTCGCCGGTGGCGTATTGTCCCGTCTTGGTCTTCTTGGCCTTGTCCGTGATGGCCAGATGGTCAAACAGGACTTCGCCAAGCTGACGGGGTGAATCAATGGAGAACGGCACCCCGGCGTGGGCCTGGATGGATTCGGTGAGTTTCCGCAAGTCTTCCTGCAGCCCCTCCGCCATGGCATTCAACACCGCCACATCCAAGCGGACCCCCTCCCATTCCATGTCGGCGAGGACCGGAACAAGGGGCATCTCCACCGCTTCCAACACGTGCCGCTCCGGCGAACCCTCCGGCATGCGCGCCTCGAACACCTCGGCCAAACGAAGCGTGATGTCGGCATCTTCACAGGCGTAGTTCACCACCTCTGCCGGTGGGATGTCCGCCATCGTCTTCTGATGCTTGCCCTTCTTTCCGAGCAAATCCGTGATCGGAATGGTCCGATACCCCAACTCCGTCTCAGCGAGGTAGTCCATGCCGTGCTTCATGTCGGGCTGCAAGACGTAGTGTGCCAACATGGTGTCGAACACGGCGCACTGGATGGCCACACCTGCTTTGCGCATCACCTTGAGGTCGTACTTCCAATTTTGCGCCACGAGCACCTTGTCCGCCGCCGCCCACACGGCTGAAAACGCGTCCAGCACTTCGCGCACTTGGACATCCTGCGTTTGCGGTGTGTCAGCCGCTCCCACGGGAACGGGCACGTACCATCCCGTCCCCGGTCGCGTCGAAAAGCTCATCCCCACGATCCTGGCCGTCCGGGCATCCAACCCTGTGGTCTCCGTGTCAAAGGCGAACCGGTCCACGCCGGCCACCTCTGCGCACACTTGGGCCCACAATTCAGGGGTGTCCGCCATGCGGTAGTCGACCTTCTCGGCATCGAAGGATGCCAGCCCGCCACCTGCGTCGGCCGCTCCATCCAGGGCTTCTCCACCGCCGCCAAACATGTCCATTTGCGGATCAGCCGAAGCCGCTGCGGGCGCTGACGCGGGCGCCTTGGGCGCCCCTTCCACCGCTGCCGCGCCCAGCACGCGACGCGCCAACGTCCGGAATTCCAGCGATTCAAACACCGCCATCAGCTTCTGGGCGTCCGGATCCTGCACGCGCATGGCCTCAAAATCAGCCTCCACCGGCACATCCAAGGCAATGGTGGCCAACCGCTTGGAAAGCAAGGCCTGCTCCCGGAAGTTCTCGAGGTTCTCTTTTTGCTTGCCCTTGAGCTCCGCGGTGGAGTCCAACAGCGTCTCCATCGAGCCGTATTTGGACAAGAGCTTGGCGGCCGTTTTGGGCCCGATTCCCGGCACGCCGGGGATGTTGTCCGCACTGTCCCCCATGAGGCCCAACAGGTCAATGACCTGCTCGGTGCGTTCAATTCCGAACCGTTCACAGACCTCAGCAGGCCCCCAGATGTCCGGTGGATTGCCCGACCGACCTGGGCGGAACATGCGCACCTTTTCCGTGACCAGTTGGCCGTAGTCCTTGTCCGGCGTCATCATGTAGACGTCAAATCCAGCCGCCTCGGCCTTGACCGACAAGGCCCCAATCGTGTCGTCCGCCTCGTAACCGGGAATGGTGATGGTCGGGATGTTCAGGGCGTCCGCCACTTCGAGGACGCGAGGGACACTGGCCCGAATGTCCTCCGGCGTCTCGTCCCGGTTGGCCTTGTATTCGGTGTACTCCTCGTGGCGAAACGTGGGGCCGGGGGGGTCAAACACCACGGCGAGGTGGGTGGGCTTCTCGTTTTTGAGCACATCCAAGACCGTGGTGGTGAACCCAAACACGGCACTGGTGTTTTGGCCCTTGCTGTTGATCCGGGGGTTCCGGATGAAGGCGTAGTACGCCCTGAAGATGAGGGCGTAAGCGTCGAGGAGAAAGAGCTTCTTGTCGGATTCAGCGGTCAACATGGGACTGGCAAATTAGCCCGAAGGCCCCGCCAGACCGACCTTTCCACGCCCTCGGTTATCGCGACTTGTACACGGGAACCGTGCTGCACGGCTCGCCGAACATCAGCGATTTCACCACCGGTTGCAGCCGTTCTACGAGGCGCATGGCAGGCCCTGCGCCGGACTTCAACCCGCACCCCTTGACGACGAGCCTCTGACCCGCGAATTCAGCCGGGTCCAATTCTTCTGCAATGCGCGCCAATACGGCCCCCTGCAGGTCTTCCGGACGGCAGTCATGCACACTGGCTGCCACCCCCTGCAGACGGGACGTCACCAGCATCCATGCCCACTCCGGCACGATGGCGTCTGCGCTGCAATGCAAGGCCACATCCGCCCCCTCAAAAGGGGCCACGTCCAACGACTTGAGCCACGTGCGGAATTCCTGCTCCCGAATCGCCAAGCCTTGCCAGAGTTGGGGCGCGAGGTCGAGGTGGCGCAATGTCCGTTGGCGAAGGAGTGCCGACAGGTCAAGCTGTACGATGCCACTTTCTTCGACGCGGTTGCGGATGGTGTCGTCCATGCCTGCTAAGGTCGGTCGGAGCCGCGGCTTGGAAAAAGAGAGGCGGCCTCAGCCAGCCTTCTGGGCGCCCGCCTTGACGCCCACCAACTTGCGGGCGGCGGCAGCAATGTCATCGACGTTGTACCCGCATTCGCTGTAGAGCTCGGGTTGGGTGCCGTGTTCAATCCAACGGTCCGGTACGCCGAGGCGCACCACGCGTGCGGCATAGCCTTGGTCCGCGGCGAACTCCAGCACCGCACTGCCCATGCCGCCTTGGATGCAGCCGTCCTCGACGGTCACCACCTTGTCGAATTTGCCAAACACCTCGTGCAGCAGGGTCTCGTCCAGTGGCTTCACAAAGCGCATGTCGTACATGGCCGCTGAAATGCCTTCCGCAGCCAATTGCTCCGCAGCCTCCAGCGCGTGGTTGCCGAGATGACCGATGCCGAGAATCGCAATGTCTTCTCCGCTCCGGACCCGGCGACCTGTGCCCACCTTGATCTTGCGCAACGGTGTTTTCCACTCCGTCATCACCCCCTTGCCCCGCGGGTATCGGATGCTGAACGGCCCGTGGTCATCAGCGGATGCCGTGTACATGAGGTTGCGCAGCTCCTCCTCGTTCATCGGAGCCGACACGATCATGTTGGGAATGCACCGCATGTAAGCGAGGTCGAACACCCCATGGTGGGTCGGACCATCGGCACCTGCCATTCCGCCGCGATCGAGGCAGAACACCACGTGCAGGTTCTGCAAGGCCACATCGTGCACGACCTGGTCATAGGCCCGCTGCATGAAGGAGCTGTAGATGTTGCAGAAGGGGACCATCCCTTGGGTGGCCATGCCCGCGGAAAAGGTGACCGCGTGCTGCTCTGCGATGCCCACGTCAAAAGCGCGCTCGGGCATCGCTTCCATCATCAACTTCAAGGAGCAACCGGTCGGCATGGCGGGGGTGACACCCACGATGCGTTCGTCCTTCTCGGCGAGTTCGATGATGGTGTGCCCGAAGACGTCTTGGTACTTCGGTGGTTCAGGGGACTTGGGCGCGACCTTGATGATCTCGCCGGTGTCCTTGTTGAACAGGCCCGGTGCGTGCCACTTGGTGGGGCTGCCGGCCTCGGCGGGGGCGTACCCCTTGCCCTTGGTCGTGATCAGGTGCAACAGTTTCGGGCCCGGAATGTCCTTGAGGTCCCGCAACACATGCTCCACCTGCTCGACATCGTGCCCGTCGATGGGCCCGAAGTAGCGGAAGTTGAGCGATTCGAAGAGATTGGACTGCTTGAGAAGCGACCCCTTGACCATGTCGCTCACTTTGGAGGCGATGGTCTGAGCGTCCGGACCAAATTTGGACACCTTGCCCAGCAATTGCCACACCTCATCCTTGACGCGGTTGTAGGTGTGGGACGTGGTGATGTCGGTGAGGTAATCTTTCAAGGCCCCGACGTTGGGGTCGATCGACATGCAATTGTCGTTGAGGACCACAATCATGTCGTTGTCCTGCCAACCGCCGTGGTTCAACCCTTCGAACGCCAGGCCCGCCGTCATGGCCCCATCGCCAATCACCGCAATGTGCTGGCGCTTGTCGCCTTTGATCTTGTTGGCCACCGACATGCCCAAAGCAGCACTGATGCTCGTGGAACTGTGTCCGACGCCAAAGGTGTCGAACGGGCTCTCACTCCGTTTGGGAAAGCCGCTGAGTCCCTTGTGGACGCGTTGGGTGTGGAACGCGTCTCGGCGCTCCGTCAGGATTTTGTGACCGTAGGCTTGGTGCCCCACATCCCAGACAATCTGATCTTCCGGGGTGTTGAAGACGTAATGCAGGGCGACGGTCAACTCGACCACGCCCAGGCTGGCGCCAAAATGCCCGCCCTTTTCGCTGACCACATCCACAATGAATTGGCGCAGCTCTTCGCACACCTGTGGCAGGTCCTCCACCCCGAATTCCCGACGAAGGTCGGCGGGCTCGTGGATCTTCGACAAGAGGGGGCCAGCGGGATAAAGGATCTCGGACATGGTGCAGGCCCGATGATTGCGGGCGTGGGTGAAGAACAAACTTAACCCATTCATGTTCCCGCCCGTCCCAACAGGCGCAAAGGGTCCCTGCTGCAGGTGGCTCGGGTGAAATCAGACGGCGGCCACAGCCGTCGCCAGGGCAGCCAGCATGGCGCGGCCGTCGGTGTTGCCCAGTGCCTCGCTGCACGCCCGTTCCGGGTGCGGCATCATGCCAAACACATTGCCGCCGGCATTGCAGACCCCTGCGATGTGGTCGACCGATCCATTGGGATTGAATTCATCACCGATGCCCCCGTCTGGTCCGCAGTACCGGAACAGGATCTGGTCGCCGTCCTCGAGCGCATCCAGGCCCGCATCGTCAATGGTGTAGTTGCCCTCGCCGTGGGCGATGGGAATGCACAGCGGCTGGCCATCGGGCAGCCCCGCTGTCATGGGCGCCATGAGGGACTCCGGACGCAGCAGCACATTGCGGCAGATGAACTTCCGGCTTTCGTTGTGCCGGAGGGCACCCGGAAGCAGTCCGGCTTCGCAGAGCACCTGAAAGCCGTTGCAGACCCCGAGCACGAGTCCGCCCCGGCCCGCGTGGGCCAACACCTCATCCATGATGGGGGAGAAACGCGCGATGGCTCCGCTGCGGAGATAGTCTCCGTAGCTGAAGCCACCGGGCAGGACCACCAGATCGACCCCTTTGAGGTCGCGGTCCTTGTGCCAGAGCCGCTCGACCTGGAACCCGAGTTCCGTGCCGAGGGCGTACTCCATGTCATGGTCGCAGTTGGACCCCGGGAAGGTGATGACGCCGACTTTCACGCCGGCGAAGTTCGGCATCCCGGCTCAGATTCAGCGGGCGATCCGCCAAGTCTTTTGTCCACCACTGCGAACACCTTTCCAACGGAGCAGGCACACGGCCGGCAAATTCGAACCAGACAGTTGAAGCGGCACGCCGGGAGCGCCTTGCAACTGAAGCACGGTGCGCCCCGTCAAGTCGTACACGTCGACCGTGAAGGCCTCGTCTGCGTGGAACACGGACCACCCTCCGGCATCGCGGTACAGCTCAGGATCGGCAGCCAATGCGGCTTCTCCAACACTGCTGACCATTTCCACCGTCACCACCGTTTGATGGGTGTCGGAACAGTAGTCGTTCCAGGCGTTGAGCCCCACCGTATACGCGCCGGCCGAAGTGAACGTGTGTGTGGGAAGGCTGTCCGTGCTGGCCGAACCATCCCCGAAATTCCACTGGAATGCGGTGGCCCCTGTGCTCTCATTGCCAAACGTGACTTCGGCCTCGCCATCCACGAGGGTCACCAATGCCTCTTCGAGGACCATGACCGCCTCGACGTGCGGCGCAGCGAGCACCTCGACGTGGGTGGTGTCGGAGCACCCGGCGGCATCCGTGATCACCGCCTCATACTGTCCCGCCTCGGCCACATCGATGTCGGCACCCGCGTCTCCGTGGGTCCAGTTCACCGTGTAAGGCGCCTGTCCTCCTTCAATGTCGAGGTGCACGCCACCGTGGTCGTCGTAGCACCCGATGTGATCCGGCATGGCCTGGATGGCAAACAACCCTTCTCCAGTGCCGCCGGCGGTGACCTCCACCACCTGACTCACATTGGAGCAGCCGTCGGTCAAAGCCGTCACGGTGTAGGTGCCCATGCCCAGCCCTTCGAAAGCACCGGTGTTGCCCGTGCCGCTGAACGTGCCCGCTGTTGCGCCCTCCGTGTCCACCAACGTGAAGGAGGTGGTCAGGAGCGGGCCGCTGACCGCGATGGCGCCGTCGGCTGCACTCGCGCAGGCCGCCGCCTCCACCGTGGCTGCAATGTCGGCGCCCCGCACCACGTTGAAGCGGTGGTGGTCTGAGCCTGAAGTGGTGGTGAATTCATAAGTGAACCCCGGAGCGATGCCCCCGGTCCACCCTGTTTCCACATCTTCCAGGAGCAGGCACGTGTTGTCCGGCACCGTTGGGAATTCGAGGGTCAAGAGGCTGCCATTGGGCGCCTTGATCCAGACCGGAACAGATGTCACATCGGAGGCCGTGCGGTTCACCATGACGCTCACGGAATCCGTGGTCTGGGTGTAGATGTCGAGGTTGTTGCGGCCCCGGAAAGCCGAACTGAACGCCGCATCCTCGAGCCGATCGTAAGCGCCTTCGCCCATCCCATAGCCCACCACACACTGCTCGCGGCCGATGCCATTGGCCATCTCAAACGTCAACACCCCCTCCGGTGTGGCCTCGCCTTGTGCTGACCACGCGGTGTGAGACACCAGTGACTCTGCGGTGAAATCCAGTGTGAAAGCCGTGTCGGCAATGGTCCAGAAGGCATCTCCAGGCGCGAGGATGCCCGCCTGCCCGAAGGCCCCCAAGCCCCCCACCTGCGCGACCCACGTCTGCAAGGAATCGACCCAACGGTATTGCGCACCCAAGCTGCCCGGACCAGTCGTTTGTACGGCGTTGAGGTTCACAAAACCGGTCAGTGGATTGGCGACCAGGTTCCAGCCGCGCCAGCTGGCACTGGCGGCTTCAGCCGACACCGCCACTTGGGCCGACACCACCGGCTCTCCAGCCACGGTGAAGGTGTAGTTTCCAGCGGGCAAGGAACAGGTGAAGCCACTGCCCACCTCCAACTCATCCGTCCCGACCAGGCTCTGGTACATGGTTCCGGATTCCACCCATTGCTTGACATACACCGCACCGGGTTGATTCAGGAATGCGGACGCCATGGCGCCCTCGACGCCAGACCCCACTTGGTGGGTGTACGGACTTGTCTTCGTCCAATCATACCGGCGAATCACCTGACCGGTGATGCTGCCTCCGTCGGAAGTCAGCCCGGACGCCCCTTCCAAAACCAACATGCCTGCCGTCTCGACATTGGCATTCTGAAGGGCCAGTTCTCCCCGGATCGACACGGTGTCGACCAACGTGGTGGTGCCCTCGCCGCAGTCCAAGAAGCTCAAGGCTGCAGGGCCACATTGGTGAGGGCCCTCACCCACGAAATAGACGCGACCATCGACCGCGCCCTCGTTGATCCATTGGGTACCCACTTCCAAACGGGCGGCGCTGGGCAAGGTCAAACTCGCCTCGGACGCCACCACAACGGAATTGGCCCGAACCGTATCCACCCCGGTCAACGTCATGTCATGGCCGGTCAGAATGGTGACATCGTGCCCCGCGCCAGGAATGCAGTTGCAATCCCAATTTCCGGGGTCATTCCAATCTCCAGCTTGAACGGACGACACGGCTTCACCAACCGAAGATTGGGACCATGCGTTGAGTGCCAACACAGACGACAGAAGGAGGATGAGGTGGGATTTCATGTGGGCCCTTACGCCCACGTTGCCAAGAAGGTTACAAGCTGGAAAACGCGGGGGCCAGTGCCGCAGAAGCTGACAACATCATGGCCAACCACGGCATCCATTTCGTGCCCTTCCACCGCGGAGGAAAGCACCATCCCAAGGACCAGGTGACCCCGCATGCAAACCCGGTCACCAGCATGGCCATGCCCGAGCTGTTGGCTGCCATCCCGAACATCAGCAGCAGCCCCAATCCAGCGGCTGCCAGGCCAGGCCATTGGGTCCATTTGCGGACGACGCGCTGCCTGGCCGTGGCGCGAATCAACGATTGCTGACGGAGCACCCAACCGATCGACATCATCGGCAACAGCGCCCACAGCCCTGTACTCAGCGAATCCGCCCCTTCCGACCAAGGCCATGCGGCCAGTTCCAGCGACCCCCGCGTCCACCACGCCACGCCGCCTCGAATCCACCATGGCGTGACCAAACCCAGCACCCACATGAAAGCCTCGCCTGGTTTTGGTGCCCGCCAAAGCCACAACACGGCGCCGGTGACCACGATCCACAGCGCCAGCTCCGGCGCCACCATTGGCACCAAGCCTACAGCCAGCCCCAATCCATAGTTCAGGTCCGGCCTGGGCTCGCCCATCTTCAGACGCAATCCGAGGCCCACGGACACCCAAATGAGGCACATGCCCCACCACCATGATGGCGGAGTGAACCACAGAAAAGGCGTCGATGCCAGCACCCATGCCCAGCTGGGCAACATGCTGAACCGCGTTCGCATGCCGCTATACTCGTGCATGCGGTGGATGCCATAGGCAGAGAGCAACACTGCACCCCAAGACGACCAAGGCACCACAACCTCCGGATTCCCTTGGTGCGCGCTCCATCCCCCCAATGCCAACAGCAGGGCAGACGTGAGGGGCACAATGCCCCACACGACAGGTTGACTGGAATAAAGAAGCCTCAGCATGCCGAAAGGTGATTAAATTCGCGCCAGCAAAGCGTGACCATGAACGTTCAGGACATCATCACCCCCATTGGCAAGTTCATCCAGTGGACCTTCAACACCGTGCTCGTGCCTGCGAGCAATCCGTTCAACCTCGCGGTCATCCTGCTGATTGTGGGCGGCATCGCATACTGGCTCCGCCAGCAGCGGAAATACACCGCCGCCGCGCGCCAGAACGGCGACATCATCTGATTTCGTTCCGCCCGACTGGACGAGGCTCATCCCACAGACCCAATGTCAGTGCGGAACGTCTTGCCCTCGAATTTGACTTTGTCCACGAGGTCGTACGCCTTTTGGACGGCCTTCTCCAACTCGGCGTCCATGCCGATGCAGGCCAGCACGCGGCCCCCTGCGGTCACCACCTGATCCCCATCTTGTCGGGTTCCCGCATGGAACAGCTTTTGGTCCACGTCCAAATCCTGGGTGGCTGGCAAGTCCATCGGCACCCCTTTTTCGTAAGCGCCCGGATAACCCGCGCTCGCCACGGTGACGGTGGCGGCAGCGCGCGGTGACAGGGCCACATCGATTTCGGACAGCAGGCCATTGGACAAGCCATCCATGAGGTGCAACAGATCCGTCTCCAGCAGGGAGAGGATGATTTGCGTCTCGGGATCCCCGAGTCGGCAGTTGTATTCAATCACATACGGGTCCCCCTGCACCTTCATCAATCCGAAGAACAGGAACCCCTTGTAGTCGAAGCCGTCCCGCTGGATGCCCCGAATGGTGGGGATGACCACCTGGTTCTTCACCTTCTCCATGAATTCCGGCGTCACGTGGGGCACCGGGCTGATTGCGCCCATTCCACCGGTATTCGGACCAGTGTTGCCCTCTCCAATGCGCTTGTAATCCATGGCGGACGGCAGCAGGCGCCACGCTTCTCCATCGGTCACCGCAAACATGGACACCTCCACCCCTTTCAGGAATTCTTCGATGACCACCTCTTTTCCAGCGCCGCCAAAGGCGTCGCCTTTGATCATGTCCTTCACGGCCTTCTCGGCCTCCGCAAAATCCTCCGTCACGATGACGCCTTTGCCCGCAGCCAGTCCACTCGCCTTGACCACATAAGGAGGCTTCATGGTTTTGAGGAAGGTGACGGCTTCCCGGATTTGACCCTTTCCGAAGGTACCAAATTTGGCTGTCGGAATGCGGTGGCGCTTCATGAAGTCCTTGGCGAACTTCTTGCTGCTTTCGAGTTGAGCGCCTTCTCTGCCGGGGCCAATCACGGCCAGGTTTTCCAGCCCTTTTGCCTTGGCGAAATGGTCCACAATGCCCGCTGCCAATGGCGCTTCCGGTCCCACGACCACCATGTCGATTCCCCGGTCACGGACGAAGGCCTCCACCCCCGCAAAATCCATCGGGTCGAGGTCGACATTTTCACCGAATTCAGCCGTACCGGCATTGCCAGGTCCAAAAAACAGGCCTTCCAGCAGGCTGCTGCTGGACACTTTCCAACCGATGGCGTGCTCGCGGCCGCCAGATCCAAGAATGAGTACGCGCATGGCGCCTCAAAACTACCTTCGCCACAGACCCGGAACGGGGCAGGTTTTCAACACCGCATTCCCATTCCTCACCAATCCGGGCCACTGAGCAGGCGTGAACCCCCATTCAACCTCCCCAACGAAGGCGACGGACATCCGTTTGAGCGTGGTGGTCATCACGCGGAATGAGGCCCACAACCTCCCGCGGTTGCTGGGCTCCATCCAAGGCCTCGCAGAGGAAGTCATCGTGTTTGACTCCGGCAGCACCGATGGCACCGTGACCCTCGCCAAAAACGCCGGTGCGCGGGTGACCCCCTGCGAATGGACCGGCTGGTCCGACACGAAGAACCGGGCCAATGCCACGGCCCGCGGTCAATGGATCCTCAGCCTCGATGCGGATGAAGCGTTGACACCGACATGTGCAGCGGCCATCCGCGCCTTCATTGCTGGACCGACCCAAACGGAATCCGGCGCCTGGCGGGTGGGTGAAATCAACCGACTGACCCGTTACGTCGACCATTGGGTACGGCACAGCGGATGGCATCCCGACCTCAAGGTGCGCCTCTGGCCCGCCGGAGCCGGTTCGTGGTTGGGCAACATCCACGAGTCCCTCGTCTTCGACGGCCCGACCGAGGTGGTCCGCATGGACGGGGTGGTGGAACACCACAGCTTCCCCACCGTGGCCAGCCATTTGCACCAGATTGAGCGTTTCGGAAAAGCCTGGGCTGAGGGGCAATTCAATGCGGGTCGCCGCAGCCACATTGCGGTGGCCTGCATCAAGGTGGCGGCCCAGTGGATCAAGACCGCTTGGATTCGAGGCGGCTTTCGAGATGGCGCGGTGGGCTGGGCCATCGCCCGAAGGAGCGCTTGGGCCACCTGGCGCAAACACGCCCTCTTGCGCGCCATGTACCGCCCGCAAACGCCGCCTCGTCGGGTGTTGATCGCCCGCACCGACGCCTTGGGCGATGTGGTGTGCACGCTGCCCATGGTTCAAGCGCTCCGCAAGCGCCACCCAGAGGTGATGGTGGACCTGTTGGTCCGGCCGTATGCCGCGCCTGTGGCGGCCTGTTCCATCGGGGTCAACGAGGTGGTGCAATGGACCCCGGAGTGCGCGGATGACCCGAGAGGCCGGGGTGAACAGGGGCTTTCAAAAGGCCAATACGATGCGGTGGTCATGGCCTTTCCCGACCAGGCCGTCATCCGGGCCGCCCAAGCCGCCCGCATCCCCATCCGCATCGGAACGGGGCGCCGCCTTGCTGCATTCCGCTTGACCCACCGCCTTTGGGACAGCCGAAAACACTCCGGTGGCCACGAGGCCTGGCATGGGCTCCGGCTGCTGCAAAGCCTGGGTGTCGACGCCCCCGATTTGCGGCCCACCGGCACTTTCTTGACCGCGCCCCCCTCCAGCCCACACGTCGAAACTTGGCTGGACCGGCTCGGCCCGACCTTTGTTCTGCTCCATCCGGGGTCCCATGGTAGCGCGGGCAATGCCCGTCCCGAAGATGTGGCGCAGTGGGCGCACCAGTTGGCGGATGCGGGGGTACAAGTGGGCTTGACAGGGACCGCCAAAGAGGGGGCCGCTTTCGCGGAATACCTCCCTGAGCACCGCGCGATTCACAGCCTGTTTGGTGCGCTGAGTCTGGAGGAACTCTTGGCCCTTCAGTCCCATGCCAGCTTGGTCATGGCCTCCAGCACTGGGCCGCTGCACACCGCTTCCGCACTCGGCATCCCGGTGGTGGGCGTGTACCACACATCGGCGCCGGCGTGGCCCGAACGTTGGGCGCCCATTGGGCCCAATGCCCAGGTGGTGCTGACCGACCGATTGACCTCGGATGGCCACCTTGCACTCGATTCGGCAGAAGTCCTGCGCGTGGCCCGGCAGGTGCTGGCTACCTCGGGTTGAAGAAGGCAGGAAAAGCCAGGCACCACAGCGCCAACGTGACGCCGGCTTGGGTTTGCAGGGTGTCCTCCGTCAACCCACTGAGGGCAAGCACCAAAATGGCCGGCCAAGCCCGCGACATCGTCCAACCCTGCATCAAGGCCAGGATCCACAGGACCAGCCCCACGAGCCCAAGGCCCAACACCAACGACAGGTATTGCTGATGGGGACGGTACCGGAATTCAGCTGGCCAATCTGGCCGGTGGGTCACATACGCTTGCTGCATCGCCCCTTGGGCATCCCCCGAGCCCGTTCCAAAGAGCACCTGCCCCGCCGTGGTCCCATCTGCAATGGCCCAGACGGCCGTTTGCTGGTAGACCGACCTGGCCAACAAACTGGCATCCCCGGTCAGCCTGCCGTCCAGCCACTGCCCCCAGTTGAATTTGACACGGTTCCATCTCCGGGCCCACCCGACGCCTCGCCAAGCGACCACCGAGGCGTATCCGGACTCAATGGCCTCCACTTCTGCATCCGTCAGATCGGCCACGCCTTCTGCGTCCTTGGTCAACCCTTTTGACGACAGAAACCGGATCAACCTCGGTTGGACCGTGTCAAAATCCGCGTCGCTCCGCTGTTTCCAACCACTGGCCAGCTCCCCCCATGCCACGTGGGTCCAAATGAAGTGGCCATTCTCCGTCACCCGCCTCTCCGGAAAGTGGACATAGGCTTCCCCAGCTAAAGTTCGGACTGGCAATTCGTCCGCATCCGGAAGGGCCGTGGGCAACGCGGACAACACCCCCAATACCAAAGCGCCTCCGACACAAGACAAGCCCAGCATCCGCTGCGCCACGCGCCGACCCTCAGGCCAACTGGGCGAGCGTTCGTGAAGATGAACGGCCCACAATGCCGGCGCCCACCAAGCCGAGGTCACCACACCCGCCACCAGCCCCGTCAAGCTTTCCGTCCAAGTCCACGTCAACAGGGCTGTGATGGTGGCCATCCAAGCCCAGCCCCGCGACAAGTGGTGCGTCACCCAAGGCAACAAGACCGCCCACCACAATCCAAAACGGATGTGGGAAATGAACCTCGATGCCGACCGCCCCCCGTATGGCGCCCCCTCCAAGATATCCCATGCCACCAAGGTGCACGACGCCAACATCGCGCTGAATGCGGCACAGCGGAGGACGAGCGGAACGTCGATTCGCACAGCAGTAGAACGGGTCGACCCGGCCCACCAAGCCAATCCTGCAACGAGCAGCGGCAGTTTCACCCGGACATCCTGAAGGGCACCGGCCATGTCCGAACTCCACAAGGCCGAAGCGCCGGTCCACAGGACCAAGCCCACCAAGGCCCACCCTCCGAGTCCTTGTCGAAACCCCGGTCGATGGCCCTGCCACAACGTCCAGATGGCCGCGATTGCAAGTGCCCCCGTGGCCACACTCATGAACGCATTGGACCACGGAAAAGCCAGCACCAGCGCACACCAGGCTGCCGACCAAGTGCGGTCCAAGCCCCAGCTGGATGCCATCAGCGGCGGCCGTCAGGTTGGCCGAGGCCGTTGACGGGAGCCAGCACGTTGGACATCTCTTCGCCAAACACCGATTGCGCCCGAATCACGGTCGGATCCACAGTCAAGCTGCGCTCGACCATGCCCGCAGCGAGGTGGAACCGAAGGACCACTTCTTCCTCCAAGGCGCGTCGGATTTCAGGCTCGAACAACTTCAGGTCGCGTTCAAGGCTGGGCTTCAGCGCCACCTCAAGCTGACCGAGGGCCGCCCCTGCCACGGATTCGTATTGCTCGATGCCGATGACCTCTTCGAGGTCTTCCAACACCGCCATGCTCTCCGTGGAATACGCGAACTCCGCGGCCTCGAGGTGGTCCCGGAAACCACTCCAGGTCGCCTCGTCCATGCGGTAGCTGACCGGGTCTGGCACGGCAGCACTGTCCAACCCGGCTGCGACACGGGTGGCGTAATCGAACACGGCGAAGTCATCCAACAAGCGCTCCATCAAGGTGGACATGAACGGGGTTTCCACTTCGATGTCCGGCTGGATGCCCCGTCCTTCAATGACCGGTCGGCCACCCGCGGTGGTGAACATGCGGAGCAAGGAGTCCGAGACCGCTTGCGCCTGGCCTTGATCGTCGCGCTCTCCGCCGTAGTCCAACCGTTGGATGCACCGCCCACTTGCGGTGTAATACTTGGCCACCGTCACCTTGAGGCGGGTGTTGAATGCCATGTCTTTGGTCTGTTGCACCAGGCCTTTTCCGAAGCTCTCCATGCCCACGATGACGGCGCGATCCAAGTCCTGCAGGGTGCCGCTGACGATTTCCGAAGCACTGGCCGACTGGCCGTCGATGAGCACCACCAAGGGCATGTCCGGCACCGTGGGACGTCCCAACGCGGTGTAGGACTTGTTCCACTTCTCATCCTTTCCACGGGTGGAGACGATCTCTGTGCCTTTGGGAACGAAGAGGTTGACAATGGCCACACTTTCGTTGAGCAGACCGCCGCCATTCCCCCTCAAATCCAAGACCAACTGCTCCATGCCGGCACTGTCCCGCAGGGCCATCAAGGCTTGTCGGACTTCCCCAGCAGAGCCGCGGGTGAATTTGGAGAGGTAGATGTAGCCCGTCTTGTTGTCCAACATGCCGCTGTACGGCACGGCCGGGACACGCACTTTGGCCCGGGCCACTTCGAATTCCAGCATGCCGCCCCCATACGGACGCTCAATCCCGATGGTCACCGCACTGCCGGATTCTCCCTGCAACAAGTCCCCCACTTCGTCGGAATCCATGCCGGAGTCCACGCGCCTTCCCGCCACGCTGCGGACAATGTCGCCCGGACGGATGCCCGCCTGGTGCGCCGGATAGCCTTCGTACACTTCCACCACCGTCATGTCGCCTTTGATCGGTTGAACCAAAGCGCCAATGCCCCCGTACTCGCCGGTGTTCATGAAGCGGATGTCCTCGATGCGGGACTCCGGGTAGTACACGGTGTAGGGGTCGAGCTTGTCGAGCATGGCATCGATGGCCACCCGCATGAGGGTGCCCGGCTCCGGCTCTTCCACGTAAAACTCATGCACACCGCGAAAGACCGACGTCAGGATTTCGAGGTGTTTGGTGACTTCGAAATACGTCCCGGCCGGCCGTGCGGCCCGGACGCCCAACAAGGCGGTCAGGAAGAGGAGGCCCATCCAGGCCGTGCGGGGGAGTCGGATGCGGTTCATGCGTTGTCAGATGTGGCGGCCGCCATGCGGCCCAGCAATTTGACCATTCCCCGCTCCACCTCAGCAGCAGCAGGGAGGCCCTTGCCCACAAAGATGAGAACGACCGCACACTGACGGCCCCGTGGAATGGTCGCTTCGAAAGCAGAACGGTGGCAACGCCACATTTCGCGCATCAACCGTTTGGTTCGGTTGCGGTCCACCGCTTTCCGCAGGCGCTTTTTGGACACGGTAAAGGCCACCCGTGAAGGTGCGGGCCCCTCCGGATTGACGAGGGCATACCGCGCCAGAATTGGAAATCCCTTGGCCGTTTCGCCTTCAGCAAAAACGCGGTCCATCACCACGCGCCGCTTGAGACTGCGGTCCCGGCCCTGCTTGAGGTCCGGTTCTCCGGTGATGTGGGGTTCGGAAGTCAGTCCTTGCCGAGAATGTGGTTCTCGATGGCCATGGTCATCGAGGGAGCCTTTGGATTCGGAGCGCCCACGTCAATGCGCAGGTTTTTGGCCTCAGCCGCTTTGCGGGTGGTGGGACCAAACACGGCAATGCGCGTCTCTCCTTGCTCAAAGTCGGGGAAGTTCTTGAACAGGCTTTCGATGCCGGAAGGAGAGAAAAACACGAGCATGTCGTACTTCACATCGGAGAGGTCAGACAAGTCGCTGCACACCGTCTTGTACATCACCGCCTTGGTGAAGTCAATCTTGTTTTCCTCGAGGAGTTGAGGAATGCTCGGCTTCAAAATGTCCGCACAGGGAAGCAGAAACTTCTCCTTCTTGTGCTTTTTGATCGAATCGATGAGCTCGGTGAAGCGCAGTTGACCGTGGAAGATCTTGCGCTTGCGGTACACGATGTATTTCTGCAGGTAATGGGCCGTCGACTCGCTGATGCAGAAGTACTTCATGCTGTCGGGCACCTCGAAGCGCAGCTCCTCGGCCATCCGGAAGTAGTGGTCCACTGCGTTGCGGGAGGTAAAAATGACGCTGGTGTGCTCCCCAAGGTCAATGCGCTCCTGACGAAAGGTCTGTCCATCCACACCTTCCACGTGGATGAAGCTTCGGAAATCAATCTTGAGCTTGAGCTTGTCAGCCAAGTCGAAGTACGGAGACTTCTCTGTCGCTGGCTTGGGTTGCGAAATCAGGATGGTCTTGACCTTCTTGCCCATGGTGTTACCCCTTCCAAGCCCGGAAAAGGACCGCGGCTGGGAGGATTTCAAGGGCGCAAAGATACAGAATGGGCACAAGTGGTCCCGGGCTGAAGACTCCCGGGCCGAAAAGTGCACGACGTTGCCGGAGCAACCAACCCAATGCCCAAATCCCACCGGACACCATCAACGCACACTGAGCGCCACGCTCTCCGAACGCCAACCCCAACAATCCAACAGGTGCCAGCCCCCAGGCTGCGGATTCCATCAGCCACCGGTGATGGAGCGTCCACATCTGACCCTCTTGGGTCACACCTGAGATGAGCCCAATCACGTATCCCAGTCCGCTTCTCATACCGGATATGAGCAACCACAAGCCCCACAGTCGCCAAAACAAGGTGCCATCCATGGCCGTGCCCTGGATGCAGGCCAGCAATTCAGCCAAGCTCAAGGACGCGGCCATTCCAGCCCCGACATGAACCAACACGTCCTGAAACTGCAGACCGCTTCCTTCACTCCGCTCCTGAAACAGCAGCCGCACATCCGTCCAAGCCCACCTCAGCCGCCGCTCGAAACCGCTTCCCCACCAACGCAGCCCGCCGGCCAGAAACCCCAGCGCAATCCACGCCAACCACCACGTGGTCGGCCCAGCATCGGATGCCCTGATCGCGCCTTCAAACATGTCCCGAATGTCGCATTCAACCGCCATATCCCGACACGGTCACCCTGTGCCGCTTTCGGCCTGAGCAACGCGCGCCATTCCACCGCACATCGAGCAAGACCCACCCGGGTCGTGCGGGTGCCCCAGATGCGTCCAGACCGTCCCAAACCCAGCGTCCTGTGCCGGCCTTCGCATCGGGTCGATGCACCAACAAAAGCCGTCCTTCCGGCCAGGTCACAACACCCACTGAAAGCCGGTGTCCAGCCTCGGCCAACGACCATTCCACCACAGGCCACCCGCCCTCGTCGCCCACGCGAATTCCAATGTCGTCCTCGGAACAAACCGGCACCGCCTGTGAATTGGGGCGTCCGGGGCTGGCCCGATTCGGCATGGGATACAGCACACTTCCCTCGCCCCGGCCCCACGCCCAATCTTCCGGAGCCCACCACCAAGGGCCGCGCAAGTCGGGTCGCCAAGCGATGGAATCCATGGGCGCAAGCCCCTCTGAGGGAAGCCGAATCCGGAGCATCCCATCCTCGTTGGGCAGTGCAGACCAGGATGCTGCTGGCCACGCCTTCAATCCAGCATCGCCATGGGGTCCGGCAAACCACCTCGGGCACTGTCCGAAAGCCATCACCTCCCCAGGCAGCAAAACGAGGCTCGTCGCCGGGTCGACCCACGTCCGCCAATCCGATGGAAACGGAACCACAACGCCTGCCGTGGTGGCCTGCAGCCCCCTCAGGTCGATGGGAAATCCGCTGTGATTCTGTACTTCCACGAATTCTCCAGCCGTGTCTGTCGCATGCCACAACACCTCTTCCACCCTCACCCTCACCTGACCAGATGCGGGGACCGCAGGGCAGGTGATGCTCAAAACGCCCTCAGGTTGCAAGGTGTCTGCTCCCCATTCCAATGCCTGCATTGCGGGCCACTCCAGCAACTCAGCCAAGGTGTCGTCCCAAAACACCGCCATCTCATGTGGCCCACCACCAGACCATTTTAGGGGTGCCCAAGGTGATGGTGTGCCACCCGAAACCCAACGCGCATAGCGCGGCTTCATCAGGCTCACCGGGCGGTTGGCATGCAACACCAATCCGCTCAACTGCCCACTCCAATCTCGCAGACATCCATGCCCGACCATGGCCGTTGGACGGTCCTTGACGGGATGGCCCTCGGTGTGCCATGTGGCATCTCTCTGGGGCTCGCGCTCCAATGGCAGGCCCTGGCCTTCTGTGGCCTGTTGACTGTGGTCACACGGACCCCATGACAGCGAGACTGCTGGCTCACCCCATTCCTTGAACACCGTCCATTGGCCCCCCTCGTTGCGCAAACCCGGCCAAGGCTGCACATCCGCTGGCCCAAACCGAACCGGGGATCCAGGCTCCAGAATCCGCCGCCTCACCAACCGTCCCCCTTCCCAGTCCCAAGGGCTCGGGTCCACAACGTGGTCCGCATTCTGGACCAATTCCACGAACTCCTCCGGATGCTCCGAATCGCCTGGCCAAGGATCGGCCAACAAGCGAATGGGCTCGACCGGACCGTCACTGCGCAACCGAAGCCAAGGCTGGTTCAGGTGTTCCCATGGCGCTCCTGGAGAACAACCCCGGACCGGGCCGATTCGAACCACGGGCTGGCCCGAAGCGGGGAAGGAGCCCGACAAACGCCCGTCCCATTCGATGCAGAC
>CBFHWV010000025.1:0-23939 GCA_965659565.1 uncultured Flavobacteriales bacterium | reverse complement strand
GCCTACACCCACCAGGGCTGGCTGACCGAGGACCAACGCTACCTCCTCGTCAACGACGAGAACGACGAAGGCAGCGTGAACACACGGACCTACATCTTCGATTGTCTGGACCTCGATGCGCCCGTGCTCATCGGCACCCACATCGGCTCCACACCGGCCATCGACCACAACCTCTACAACCACGAAGGCTACTGCTACCAGGCGAATTACCGCGCGGGCCTGCGCATCCTCGATTTGGCGGACGTGGCCTCCGGCAGCCTCAGCGAGGTCGCCCATTTCGACGTCTATCCTTCCTCCAACTCCGCCCAATTCAATGGCGCCTGGAGCGTCTACCCCTTCTTTGCTTCCGGCAACCTCATCGTCAGCCACATCGAGGAAGGCCTGTTCATCCTGCGGGCCAACCTGCAGACCGGACCGCCCACCCCGCCGTCCGATCTCAACAACGCCCCCCTGCGCACGTGGCTGAAGCAAAACTGGTACGACGGACTCCACACGGATCTCGGCTACAACGCCGCCCGCGAGCAGATGTACGGCGCTGTCGACGAGATGGGTGGCAACATCGCGTGCGTCTACACCGGCTTCGAACAAGCGTCCGAATTCGTCACCTTCCCCGACCCGATCAATGCCGAACACCTGGTGCCCCAGAGCTACTACGGCAGCGTTTCGCCCATGCGGTCGGACATTTGGAGCCTGCGCCCCTCGCACGGGAGTCCAAACTCCGCCCGGTCCAACAGCCCATATGGGGAGGTGGACGATGCTGCGGCTCAGTGGTACGGAGTGGATGCCCAAGGCAACTACTTCTCCACCGGCACCATCCCCGCCAACCCGGACGATTTCAGCGAACGGTCGAACGGCGTGTGGGAACCCCGCGAATCCCAAAAAGGCGACATCGCCCGGGCCGTGTACTATTTCTACACGATGTACCCGACACAGGCCGGTGACCTCTCAGGCGTCTGCGACCCGCAGACCCTTTATGACTGGCACCTGAACGACCCCGTGAGCGCCTTTGAGGTCCAGCGAAACGACCGCATCGAAGTCGCGCAAGGCAACCGGAACCCCTATGTGGACGACCCCAGCCTGGTGTTCCGCGCTTGGTACTTCACAGAGGCGATCAATGGTTGCACCAACGGCAATGCCTGCAACTTTGACCCCGCCGCCACGTCCGACGACGGCACCTGCGTGCTCCTCGGCGCCCCCTGTGACGACGGCGACGCCCTGACGCTTGGTGATGTTTACACATCTTGTGCGGCGCCCGACTTCGGCTGCCAAGGCAGCGGTCCCACCACCATCTGGGAGGAAACCTTTGGGGGCTACAATGCCCTGAGCTACGGTTACAACGGCAACACCAATACCGCCGCCGCCGAAACCGAGTGGAGCATTGCCTACGGTGGCGCAACAGACTACTTCTATACCGCCCTGCTCAATGGCGACACCGCCTTTGCCGGAAAAGACCTCGACTTTGACTGCACGTGGATTTCGAGGGAAATCGATGTCTCTGCCTTCACCGACCTCCAAGCCTCCGTCAACCTCGCGGAAGCCGGCAACTGGGAAAACGCAGACTACATCCGCTTCGAAGCTGTGGTGGACGGTGCCACGACGGTCCTGTTCAACGTTGTCAACGATTTCGGAACGCTGTCTGTGGGACCAGAGTCCCTGCCCGATGGCGACGTCGTGCAATTGCGCATTGTGACGCGGACAAACGCCAATGGTGAACGCCCCTACTTTGATGACGTCCGGTTGATCGGGGTGCCGAACTGCGCCGACCTTGATGCGGACGGTCTCTGCGATGACCTTGACGGCTGCACGGATGTCACGGCCTGCAACTTCACCGATCCAGCGGCCACCGAGTGCCTCACGCTGGATGCCTGTGGCGTGTGTGGGGGCCCCGGCGCTGTCCTTGAATGCGGATGCTCGGAGATCCCGGCCGGGGATTGTGATTGCAATGGAAACCAGCTGGACGCCATCGGCGTGTGCGGAGGTGATTGCCCGGCCGATTCGGATGGAGACGGCATCTGCGATGACGAGGACGAATGCCTCGGCGAACTCGATGCTTGTGGTGTATGCAACGGACCTGGAGCCATCTACGATTGCGGCTGCACGGAGATTCCCACCGGGGATTGCGACTGCAACGGCAATCAACTTGACGCGCTCGGCGTGTGCGGTGGGTCGTGCACGGCCGACGCCGATGCAGACGGCATTTGTGATGACGTGGACGACTGCGTCGGCAGCCTCGATGCCTGTGGCGTGTGCAACGGTCCCGGCGCCATCTACGAATGTGGTTGCGCCGACATCCCGGCAGGGGATTGTGACTGCAATGGCAACCAGCTCGACGCGCTTGGCGTGTGTGGTGGGGACTGCCCGGGCGACGCCGACGGGGATGGCATTTGCGACACCGACGAGATTGCGGGCTGCACCAATCCCAACGCCTCCAACTACGACGACACCGCCACGGACGATGACGGCAGCTGCACGTACATCGAGGGCAGCTTCACGGGCCTCACGGCCGAACTCATCAACGAGGGCGGTGCCGGAGCCGGACTCAACACGTGGCGGGTCTATGCCACGTTTGGCAACCCGGGAGTGGATGTCCTGTCCGTGTATGGAACGGCGACGAACCCCATTGACATCAGCACCTCCAGCGGTTGGTACCAAGACCCCTTTGGTGCCAGCACGGGCAGTGGCATCAATCCACTTCTGTTTGCGGACTTCCCTTCCCTCGCGTTTGACAGCTGGGTCACCATTGGCGCCCAATCGAGCAGCGACGGCAGCATCACGACAGTGGGCCTTGACCTGGACGGCTTTGAAGCGGGCAACGACCTCACTTCGGACGAAACGGCCGGCGGCAGCTGGATTGCAATTCCGGGCGAAGTGGTGGGCACATCACCGGACCCGCAAGGCCGCGTTCTCCTCGCTCAATTGACCACGGACGGCACAGTGGTGTTCGATTGCAACATCCAGTACCGCGAGCCAGACGGCACAACGCCAGTGGCAACCGAGCTCAGTCTGGTCTTCCAGAATGGATGCCCAGAGGACATCAACGGCAGCGGCATGGTCGACATTGAGGACATCCTCGCGGTGCTGACCCACTTCGGCTGCACGGGCACCTGCATCGGTGACCTCGACGCCGATGGCGAAGTGGACATCGCCGATGGCCTTCAGGTTCTCGGTGCCTTCACCAACCTCTGCAACTGATCACATCGACGGGCCGAGGAAGACGGCGTTGTCGAAGAAGCGGTGGCCGGACTTCCAGAACGCCCGGAAAAGCGGGTTGTCCACCAAATAGACGACGCTGCCCCGGCCCATGTTGTGGACCCCGGCGACGAGCGACCCTTTCTGGGCCGGAATCGCCATCTCGCCGGCATGGCCGCTGAAGGGCCGTCCTTGGTCGCCCGGTGGCAACACGGCCACATTTCCGTCTTCGAGGGCGGCGTACCGACGGCCTGAAGTGCGAAGGGTCATGTATTCGCTACCATAGCCATCCGCAAGAGGGTGGCTGTCGTCCACCGCGGCCCTGAAAATGGCGCCCGGCAGGTCATACCGGAGTCGGTCCCGGCTGCGGCCAGTGAAGGGAAGCGGGTCGAGCCCCTGGGCAGCCCGGTCGTGGGCATTGCGCTCGTCGGCCGCCTCTTGGACGGTCTCCTCGGCGGCTTCGATCTCGGCCCGCTCTCCGTCGGCATAGCGTTCCAATCCCCAGCCATCCTGGCCGGCAAAGGCACTGCAAGCCCCTCCAACAGCCACCAGTTGACCACCGCTGCGGACCCATTCTGCCAGAGCGTCCCGTTCGTCCTCGCCCATGCGGTACCAGCCGCTGGGCAGGATCACCACGTCGAGGTTGTCCAAATCGAGTTCGTCCATGGCCCCCACCCGGCTGAGCGGATAGCCCAGCTTGGTCTCGAAGTGGTGCCAGATTTCACCCGCGCTCAGCGAGCTCACGCCCGGCCCCACGATGGTGGCGACCCGCGGCGCCTGGATGGCGTCATAATGGCTGCTGCCAAAGTCGTACCCGCTCGTGACGCGGCCCGAAGTGACCCCCACGATGCGGACACCAGCCGCCTGCGACGCCCTGGCAAGGGCACCTGCCATGTCGGTCACGCCTTCATTGTTGCGGCGCGTGATGACAAAATCACCGGCGGCAAACACTTGACCATCGACCGCAAACCCAGTGTCAGCGCGACGGACGGTTACCCCATCTTGGAGCAATGAGGCCAGTCCTCGAATGGCATCCGCCCCTCCACCGGGCAGCACCCACGCATAGGCTTGCGCGGGGCCGGTGGCATGCTCAGCCCATGCGGGCATGACCCAGTCCCCAGCGACGGTCATCGGGCTGGTGAGGGCGATGGCGTCCAATCCCAGCGCGTGGGGCAACGCCCAAGCCGTGATGTCATAGGTCATGCTGTCGGACAGCACCGGATCGGGATCCATCAGCACCTGAAGGATGCCCCCGTGGGGCTGCCGGGCATCGATGAGCAAATCTCCGGCTCGGACATTGTGCTTGCCGGTCCGGCCAGTGGCGTAGTCGTAACCGCGCACTCCGGAGGCCGCAGGAGCCGTCCCGTACGCGATGCCATTGGCGTCGAGGAGGCGTCGCAATTCTGCCATTTTGGCGGCGTCCTGTTGGGCGGGGAACACATAGCCACGGTAGTCTCCGAAGGGGGACTCGACGTTGCGCCGGTGGTAGGCGGCGAATTCTTCCACCAGCTCACCGGCACGGCGGACGCTTTCCTCGACCGTACTCAAGCCGGACTCGTGGTGGTTTTGGATGCGGTAGGCCAAGGTGAGTGTGTCGCCCAGATTGGTCAAAGCCGCCCGGCCTGCCCGACCACTGCCGCCTTGCTCGTAGGTCATGCCGATGGCCCCATTGTAGAGCGGCCATGTGTCGCCATAGGCAGGGTAGAACAAATCGAACACCTCGCGGGTGAAGTACAGCGCACCGCGGGCATCGAACCAACGGGCATTGTTGGCGCCAATGTGCTCCTGGCACTTGCGCTGCCACGGGCTGATGATCTTGTGGAATGGCTCCGCGGCCGGGGCGAAGTAGTAAGGCGAATTGATGCCCTGTTCGTGGAAGTCGACGTGGACCTGCGGCATCCAGTGGCGGTAGGCCGTCACCCTGCCCTGCGTCTCCACCTGCGTCTGCCAGGCCCAGTCCCGGTTCATGTCAAACATGAAGTGGTTGCTGCGTCCGCCCGGCCAGGGCTCGTCGTGTTCTACCGTACTGAGGTCGGCATCCGGGGTCAACCCTGACGTCCGGTCCTGGAAGGCGACATACCGGTCGCGGCCATCCGGGTTGACACAAGGATCGATGAGGACCACGGCGCGGTCGAGCCAAGCGGCCACATCCCGTCCACCGGCATCGGTCCCGGACACCAGCGCATGCATCGTGCGCAAGGCCGCCTCGGTGCAGACGGCCTCGTTGCCGTGCACGTTGTAGCTGAGGTAGACAAACACCACGCCAGGGTCGTCCGCTGCGAGGCCCGTTCCCTGTGCCCGTTCCAAGTTGGCCGCGCGCAACGCCTCCAGATTCGCATGGTTCTCCGGCGAAGTGACCACGAGCAATCCGAGGTCGCGGTACTCGGACGTCCGGCCGTACGGGGTCCACACCGCACGCTCGGAAGCGTCTGCCAACAGGCGGGCGTAATCGACCACCTTGTGGTGTCGGGTGAACCGGTCGCCCAGTTCATAGCCAAGAAATTCAGCCGGGGTCGCCACTTGAGCGGGAGACACTGCGGCAAAAGCGGCCCAGAGGGCCGCTGCGGACAGGAAGGATTTCATGATGCGATCAGTCTCAGAGACAGGAAGTCCCGAATACCGCCAAGATAGCGAGCATGTCCGCCGCCGTCACGAGGCCGTCCCCGTTGATGTCCGCGACACAGTCGGACAGGCATCCGAAGTTCCCGAGGAGAAACAGGACGTCGCTCACCGCCACCAAACCGTCCCCATCGAAGTCCTCCGGGCAGTCGTTGCCGATGACCTCCCCGGCACAGCCATAATTCGGGGCGCCACAGTTCGTGTAGAAGTCATTGAAGGTCAACGCGTTTCCATCGTCGCAGGGATCACCCTCGAAAATGCAGCTGCCGTCATTCTGCGTGGCCGCGGGATTGAAGTTGCAGGCCGAACCGGAGGTGCACCCCATGACCATCACAGGGGTACCCGCACAACCGTACCCAGGAAGGCTGCAGTCGGTGAAGACGTCATCGAAGGTCATCGCGTTCCCGTCATCGCAGGGGTCGCCTTCGAAAATGCAGCTGCCGTCGTCCTCATTGGCTGCGGGCGTGAAATTGCAGGCGGTGGCCGACATGCAACCCGGCACGATGGCCGGGGGCTCCCAAAACCACGCGTCGTAGACCCACTCGGGGTGGTCGACATAGGGATTCCGGTTGCCTTGCGCCACTTCCGTGCGGTTGTTCCGAACCACTTCATCCGGACTCACGGGATCGTCGAGGTGCCATTGGTACAGCATGTCCGGATCGCCGACATCGGCCAGTACGCCCGCCTGGGTGGGGTACATGGTGTAGAAGTAGAAGACGCTTCGCGCCACATCTCCCTTGACGTCCTCTCGTGGCTCCCAAAACCCACTCGACCCTTCACTGAACTCCTCGGCATTGGATGGCGTCGAACCGGTGCTGAAATACGCGCCCGCCGCCGTGACCCCGTACCATTGGGCGCTGGCATCGGCAATCTCAGCGAACGGCTTGTTGCTGCGCGCTGAATTGGCGGAACCATGACAGGGACGAATCGACCAGATGTCCGACTTCATGGGGGATGCCGACCCATAGAAGGATTGCGGAACCAGGTGTTCGGCATTGATCGGATTCGGATAGGTCACAAACCCGGACGCCTGTTGGAACCCCGTGTAGATGCACGCAATCTCTCCGCCGTCAGCGTCCACATAGCCGTACATCTGGATGCGCGCCTGGTTGTACCCCAAATCACTGAAGAGGCCATCGTACCAGTTGGCCTTGATCCACGTTCGAAGAGGCGCCAAGGTGAGGCCGCCAGCATCGCCCGGTTGGGCCAAGGCCGCAGGAATCAAGGCCAATACAAGCCCCAGGGTCAGAAGGAATGGGCGCATCAGATTCATCCACATAAAATTATGCCATCACGGCCTCCAACGGGTGTCATTGACGAAAGCAGTGTCATTGAGCGCAGACAAGAAGGCCAGCAAGTCAGACCGCTCCCCGTCGGTCAACGTGAACGGCGCGAGCAGCGGGTCCTGGTGGGCATGGCCCGCTCCTCCCGATGCATAGTGGTCGATCACTTCGTTCAGGTCGTCGAAACGGCCATCGTGCATGTATGGCGCGGTGAACCCAATGTTGCGCAGGGTGGGGATTTTGAAGGCCCCACTGTCGGCTGGCTCCCCGGTCAACCGCCACCTTCCGGGGTCGGTGGACACGGCGTCGAGGCCGTTGTTGGCAAAGCCGTGGGTGGTGAACAGCGGCGGCGTGTGGCAGCGCGCGCAGTCCAAACCCTCTGTCCCGAAGAGCGCTGCTCCGCGCTCTACTTCGGGAGGCACCTCGGCGTTCGATCGCTGCCAGCGGTCCCACAATGCGTCGCCGCTGAGGAGGCTGCGTTGGAACATGGCCAAGGCGCGGGTCATCACAAAAGGATCCAGCGCTCGCCCATAGGCCGCCTCGGACTGTTGCGCGTAATCCGCAGCCAGTTCGTCACTGGCCGTGACAATGTTGTGGGCCATTTCCGACGGCTCCTGCAAGGGCACCAGAACCTGCATTTCCAATGTGGGCACGCCGCCCTCGGACATGAAGTGCGGCTGGTAGGCCGCATTGGTCAAGGTGGCCGCATTGCGTTCTCCCACAGCCCCAAAGGCCCCTGGCGTCACGGGCTCCGGCGCGGAAAAGGCGCGCTCGGGCAAGTGACAAGTGGCGCAGCTCACGGCACCATCGGCGGACAATCGGGTGTCGAAGAACAGGTCCCTTCCCAGCGCCCATCGCGCCTCCGTTGGGGCGTTGTCCTCCGGAAACATCGGCGCATCCCACCCTTCTGGAACACGCAAAAAATGAAGGGATTCCGGTGGCGCCGGAGTGGGGGGTGTTTTCAGGCAACCCGACAGGGCCAGTGCGACCCCGACGGCCGCACCCCACATCCGATTTGCCTTCCACTGCATGCCCACAAAGGTGAAACCCATTCGGTCAACCCAATGTTGCGTCAGGGCGCACCATGGAAGGTCACCGAATAATCGAGGACCGTCCATGTCTCGCCGCCGTACCCGGAATAGCGCGGGGACAGAAACCAGCCCTCTCCATGCGGCGCCAACACACTTGGCGCATGGGGAAAGAGCTCTTCAAAGACATAAATGTTTTGAAACCAACCGTCGTCCTGGAGATCGCCCAAAGGGTTGTCCTCGGGATTCAGCACCGTGCTTTCGTTGAACTCCATGTACCACAGATAGCTGTCCGTGTCGGGGTGGTAGCTGATTTGCCCTGTGACGAAGGGGGTGGGCCCAAAGAAGCGAATGTGGTTGAATTCCACAGGGATGTTCGTGATGACCCAACTTTGGTCGACCCATGCGGTGTCCAACACCTCTTCTCCCTCCTGATTTTCGCGCAACTGGATGTCCATGGCCGCCAAAGTGAAGGTCACGCTGTCCAGCGGAACCTCTCCCTCCATGGCCTGGTCACAGTGGATTCTCCAGGCCGACACGACCACGCTGTCCACCGGCATTTGCCAGGCGGTCAAAAAGCCGGTCAAATCTGCAGAGGTGATCAGGCCATCTTGGTTGTAGTCTGGATTCCATCCCGTCTGCCCATGCAGGTCTTGGCCCAAGCCCAGCAGGACGAAGGCCACAACAACCCAACGTATGGAGCAAGAACAAAACATGTCGTGACGAATTGGCCCCCTTAATTTAACCCCTCATCGTCATAAAACCAACTTCCGTAGGTATTTACCACCACTCAACTGGCGCCAACCACACCCAAAGGAGCAAGACGATCACCAAGGTCAGCAGGTTGAAGACCAGGCCCGTTCTGGCCATGCCGGACATCGTCAATCTTCCCGACGAAAACACGATGGCGTTGGGAGGCGTGGCCATGGGCAACATGAATGCACCGCTGGAGGCGAGGGCCACCGGCGCCGCGAAAAACAAGGGATGAAGGCCCATGCCCACGGCCAGCGCACCGGCCACAGGGGTCAGCAACAAGGTCAAGGCCAGGTTGCTCATCAGCTCTGTGGCGAACAAGCCCAGCGCCGTCACGGCAGCAAGCATGGCCCATTGGGACCACCCCAACCCGGCGGCTCCTTCTGCCAACACCGCGGCCCATCCGGCGGCTTCGAACCCCTTGGCCAACGCCAATCCGCCGCCAAACAACAGCAGGATGTCCCAGGGCAACCGCTTGAGGTCCTCCGCTTCGAGGAGCGACCCGGCAGGAACTTCCAGGCGCCGGGCCGCCGGGAGTGCAAAACAGGCCACCCCCGCAGCGACGGCGACCGAGGTGTCATTGAGGGCGAAACCCAGTGGGTCCAGCAGCAGGTTCAAGGGACGCCGGAACATCCACAGTCCTGCTGTCCCGGCAAAGAGCAGCATGACCCTGCGCTCTGCCGTCCCCATCGGCCCGAGTTTGGCCAACTCATCCTGCACCACTTGGGCCGTGGCACCCTGACCTTGACCGCGGGGCAAGCGGTGCAAGCGAACCAGGCCCAAGTACACGGTCGTCAACACCACAGCCGCAATCGGCAACCCCACCCCCATCCACTCGGCAAACCCGATCTCCACGCCAAACCGATCGGATGCCACTCCTGCCAAGGCCGCATTGGGCGGTGTTCCCACCAATGTGGCCATGCCGCCGGTGTTGGCTGCATAGGCCACCCCCAGGACCAGCGAACTGCCCCAAGGCAGCGGCTCCCTGCCTTCCTCGAGGAGCGCCAAGACCGCCATGACCATGGGCAGCATCATCAAGGTGGTGGCGGTGTTGGAAATCCACATGCTCAGCAAGGCGGTCGCCAGCATGAATCCGAGCAAAGTGCGCCGGGGACCACCGCCGATGCGCCGCAACAGGTGCAACGCGAAACGGCGGTGCAATCCGTGCCGCTCCAATGCGAGGGCCAAGACGAACCCGCCGAGAAACAGCCAGATGAATTTGGACCCGAACGGGGCCGCCACCGCTTGGATGTCCATCACCCCTGTCAATGGAAACAAGGCCAAGGGCAACAGGCTCGTGGCGCCCAACGGGGCCCCGCCCCCCATCCACCACCACAGCATCCACCATGCCGTACCGGCCAAAGCGGCCTGGTTCACCCCCTCCCCTTGCGGCAGCGCCAACAGGCAGATGAAAAACCCCAGGGGCCCTCCCCACAACGCCAAGATGCGCCGGGCATTCATGGCATCAGCGCGATGTAGACCGGAAGGTGGTCGCTCATGTAGTGCCCCTCGAGGATGCGCTCCTCCAAGCAGTACCACAGCACCTCACCGCCGTCCACAAAAATGTGGTCAATCCGAGGCGCACCCCGCAATCCGTTGGTGGCAAAGCCTGTGTAGGTCCCTTGGCCCGAC
This sequence comes from uncultured Flavobacteriales bacterium, assembly GCA_965659565.1. Lineage (GTDB taxonomy): Bacteria > Bacteroidota > Bacteroidia > Flavobacteriales_D > Sanyastnellaceae > UBA8752. The sequence continues at coordinate 13,435 of CBFHWV010000025.1, read as the reverse complement.
CGACAGCGTTTGGCCGCCGCACTGTAGGCGTCGGTCATCCGCCCTGAGGTCAGGGTTTCAAAAGGCCCGGAATCGGGCTCCACATTGAAGTCCCCCAGCAGCAGGTTGACCTCGGCACCGCTTTCACTGAACCGCGACGACAGCATCTGGGCGGCGGCTTGCTGCGCCTCAGGGCCGATGTGACTGAAATGGGTATTGATGATGCGAAACACCTGCTCCGTTTGACGGTCATGCAACAGGACCACCGTCGCGATGCGGGGCAATGCGGCATCCCACCCTACGGAGCCGGCCACCTGTGGCGTTTCACTCAACCACACGGTTTCTGCATGAAGCAGGTCGAACCGGTCCCGCCTCCAGAACAAAGGACAATGCTCGCCACCGCGTGCACCGTCATCGCGGCCCACCCCATAATGGTCGTGCTCCGGCAGGGAGGCGACCAGAAAATCCTGCTGGTGGGACAACGCCTCCTGGAAACCCAGAATGTCGAAATAGGAGACCGACCCGACCACAATCTCCTTGCGGGCATCCCAAGTGACGGGGTCTCCGGGATTGTCGTAGCGGATGTTGAAGGTCACCACGGCCACTTCGTCGGGGTGCTGGGCCAGGAGACATGTCGGCAGGAACGCGGCCAAGACCAACAACAGAACGGGCACGGAGAAGCTGCGCGACATGGGGCCAATTTAGCATGGACCCCCTCCGTATTTTCGCGCCATTCACCGGCGTTTCGCCACAGAGTTCCCCACGTTGCCACGCAAATCCAGACTCTTCCACAAGGGCTACATGCTCGAGCTCGACATCCTCGACGTCGCCTTCGGCGGAAAGGGCATCGCCAAGGTGCCGACCGAGGACGGCGACTTCACGGTTTTCGTCCCCAATGCCATTGCCGGCCAGCGGGTCCGGGCGCGGGTCTCCCTGTGCAAGCGGCGCCATGCGGAAGCCCGCATCACGGCTGTATTGAAGCGCGCACCTGAAGAAGTGAATGTGCCCCACCAAGCCATCCCGGGCGCGCCGTACATCACCCTTCCGCTGGAGGCGCAGCGCGAACACAAGGAGCGGACGACCCTTGACGTGTACCGCAGGATTGGTGGCGTCCCCGATCTCGAAGCGCGCTACGAGGGTTGGGTGGATTCCCCGGATGGGTTTCACTACCGCAACAAAATGGAATACAGCTTCTCGGCCATTGGCCGGGAGCCTGGGGACGACCCGGATGCCGAGTTTGCGGACGGCTTTTTTCTCGGCTTCAAGGCCCGGGGAACGTGGTGGGCCGTCGAAAACCTCGAGCGCGACAGCGGGCTGTTCGACCCGACATTCGAAGACCTGCTGCCCGCCATCCGAACGGCATGTGCGGACACGGGACTGCCGCCTTGGCACGCCCCGAAACGAGAAGGGTTCTTCCGCTTTCTGGTGGTGCGCCGCAGCCTGTCCCAAGACCGTCTGCTGGTCAACCTGGTGACCACATCCGACGGGCTGGAGCAGTTCGACGCCGCTGGCTTCCACGCCATGCTGGAGGACCGCTTGGGCGACCGGTTGGCCGGTTTCGTCCACACCCTCAATGACGACAAGGGGGAGCGGGTCGAAGCGCGGGATGGGAGCACCCATTTCGTCGCAGGCGCAGACCATGTGGTCGAACACCTCCATGGACTGGCGTTCGAAATCCGGATGCGCAGTTTCTTCCAGACCAATCCACGCTGCGCCGAACGGCTCTACGCGCAGGTCATGGCCTACGCCTACGCCGAGCCCCTGCCGGAGTTGGACGCCCACGACCCGGTCACCATGGACCTCTTCTGCGGCACGGGCACCATCGCACAGTTGCTCGCCCGCCACGGGGGCGCCGGAACCAAGGTGGTCGGGGTGGACATCATTGAAGAAGCCATCGATGACGCCCGAAGAAGCGCCGAGCGCAATGGCGTGACGGGCCTCCAATTCCATGCGGCCGACGTGGGCCGCTTCCTCCTTGAGCATCCGGAATACGGGGGGCGCATTGGCACCATTGTCTTGGACCCTCCCCGAAGCGGCATCAGCCCGAAATCCCTGAGAAAGGTCATCCGCCTGCGGGCCAAGCGCCTGGTCTATGTCAGCTGCAACCCCGCCACGCAGGCCCGCGACCTGGTGACCTTGCGTGAGGCCGGATATGCCTTGCAAGCCTTCAAACTGGTGGACCAATTCCCGCACACCGCACATGTCGAAGCCGTCGCCCTGTTGGAATTCGACCCGAACCTGCTGCCCGCTCCCAGCGGAATGGACGACCTTGCAACCTCATGAACGCCCCGTCCACCCCCACCGGAGAAGCCGTCATTCTCGACGCGGAACGAATCGAGCGTTGCATCCAGCGCATCGCCCGGCAGATCTTGGAAGACCACCATGCCGCCTTGCGATTGGCCATCACGGCCATTGACGGTCAGGGCACCGTCATGGCGCGCCGGTTGGTCGACGCCTTGGAAGCCATTTGCGACGTCCCCGTTCACGGCTTCACGGTCAGCATGGACAAGGACGCCCCTTTGAGCCACCCCATTGTGCTCACGGACCGCCATGGCCAAGATGCCAACCGCGGCCTTCTCGAAGGGGCCACCGTCATCGTGGTCGATGACGTCCTGAACAGCGGACGCACCCTGCTTCATGCGGTGGCCACGCTCCTTCCAACCCGTCCCAAGGGCATCGCCGCGTGCGTCCTCGTGGACCGGATTCACCGCCGCTTCCCAGTCCGGGCGGACTATGTGGGCATGAGCCTCTCGACCAACCTCAAGGCCCACATCGACGTGCGGCTTTCCGGTCCCGGTCCGGATGAGGCCGTCCTCATGGACTGAGCCAAGTGCGCCCTTCGATCAAATTGCGGATGGACTTCATCCGGTCGCGGTCCAGGTGGTCCGCATCCACGGTCATGTGGGCCCTGGCGTAATCCGGTTCCCGTTCAGCCAGATGCTGCTGGATGAAGCCTGGCAAATCAGCAGGTGCAATGCCCGCAATGAGTGGGCGCTCCTCTGCCCGGCCTTCGAGTCGTTGGACCAGCCTTTCCGCGCTCATTTTGAGATAGACGACGAACCCATTCTGGCGCATGTGGTCCATGTTGTCCTCGAAACAAGGGGTGCCGCCGCCCGTGGAAATCAATGCGGATGGGTGCGCTTCGGTCAAGGCATGCAACACCTCGCGCTCGCGACGCCTGAAAGCGGCCTCTCCCTCCTTCTCAAACAGCTCAGTGACACTGCACCCTGTGGTCTGCCGCAGGGTCTCGTCGGTGTCGAAGAACGGCAGGTCCATCATGGTCGCCAGTCGGCGGCCACTGGTGGACTTTCCAGCCCCCATGTACCCTACGATGTAAACGCGCCTGTCCTCCATGCCTCCAAGGTACAGCCTCCCATGACCGGATGTGACCGCGGTCCTCAGAGCACGTCGACGGCGAACATCGTGCGGCCACCAATCCGCCCTTCGAGGTGGTCACCGGGCTGCACGGGACCGACACCCGCAGGCGTGCCGGTGAACAGCAAGTCGCCCGTTTTCCAGGTGCTGTACTTCGAGACGTGCGCGATCAAATCGTGGACAGAAAACAACATGTCTGCGGTGTGGCCCGTCTGGACTTCCTGTCCGTTGCGCAGCAGCGAGAACCGCACATCTTGAATGTCTCCGCCCAGATCTGCTAGGGGCAGAAATGTCGGGGAGACCACGGCGGAGCCGTCAAATGCTTTGGCCTTTTCCCATGGCTTGCCTGCCGCCTTCAGTTTGGATTGGACGTCCCGCGCTGTGAAATCGATGCCCAGCCCCACGGTGGTGTAACACCGCGCCGCATGCTCCGGCGAAATCCACTTCGCAGCCCGGTCCATGCGCACGACCAGCTCGACTTCATGGTGACAATCCGCGGTCCATTCGGGAATGGCAAAGGGGTGGTCCTTGTGCAGGATGGCACTTTCCGGCTTGAAAAAGAACAGCGGCTCGGACGGCACAGCGTTGCCCAGCTCAGAAGCGTGGTCGGCGTAATTGCGGCCGATGCAGACGATTTTCATGGGAACGAAGGTCGGACTTCCGTCAATCGAACAACAGCCTGACCTCGACACGCCGGTCAAACGCCCCGCCCCACTCTGGCCGCTGCTCTCCAAAATGCGCCGCGGTCACCCGGTCCGGGGACACCCCGTGCTCGAGCAAATAGTACCGGACGACTTGCGCCCTGCGGCGGCTCAGTTCCATGTTGTTGCGGTCCCCTCCAGTCGCGTCGCTGTGCCCTGTCACCAGCACGCGCAGTCCCGGGTAGGCCACCATCCACTCGATCAGCGTATTGAGCCCGTATTCAGCACTCAAACTCAACCCCGCTCCCCCGGAAGGAAACGCCAACGTGAACTGCTCGGGCAATCCCTCCGGCAAGGCACCACTGCCCCCGGGAATCCGAGAAGGCACCCAGCCGCCATCCACACCCCGGGACGGAAAGGTGCCCGCGGCTGTTCCGCTGGAAGGACGGGGTGGCGGACCTCCGCGTTCCAAGGCGTCCACGCGGTCGATCAAGGAACGGATGGCTTCCGTGAGCTCCGCCAAAGCTGGGTCACCGGACGGCGTGTTGGCGTTCGGATCTTCGCCCAGCCCATCCAGCGAGCTGCGGTCCACCGCCCCGCCCCCAAACTCCGGCAGAGGGTCGGTTTGCAAAGGATCGCGGCCACCACGCAAGTCTTCCCAGTCCGTGGACAAGCCAGAACGCGCCCGAACCCCTTCGGCCAGATTTCGGTCCGCATAGACCCCAACATCCATGGCCACCAGAAGCAACACATCCTGAATGCGGGATTCGACTTGGTAGTAGTCCCAATCGACCGCCTCCCATCCCCGCGGAGGGGGTGGAATGGTCCAGCCATCGAGGTCGGCCAAGGCCTCGGCCACCCGAGGTCGGAACTTTCGGAATTGTCCCAAGGCACCGTCGAAGTAGTACGGAACGGAAGCGCGCACCACATCGCGCATGGCCTTCAACAAGCGGCTCGGGGAGGTGGTCAGCCGCACCGTCTCGCCCTCCAACCGCACATCGCTTTGCAACCGCAATTCCAGGACCTCCATCACGATGTCCTCGTACTGGCGCGTGGCCTCCGGACGGTCAGATTGGGACAATGCCATCCCTGCCGCGCTCCAAAAGAGCACAGCCAGCAAGCCAATCCTCAGACGATCAGGCAGGTAGCGCGGCATGGTCGCCACGAATTTAACTCATTATGGCCGAGAAGAAGGCACCGACTGCGAACCCGCAACGGGATTTTTCGCCCTCACTTTCCCCGCCCGCGCAGGACGATCCAAACGGTGTACGCCAAGATTTTGAAGTCCAGGCCCAACGACATGTTCTCGATGTAGATCAAATCGAAGCGGAGACGTTGGATCATCTGATCGACGTTTTCCGCATAGCCGTATTTGACCTGCCCCCACGACGTGATGCCCGGCCTGACCTTTTGGAGGTGGTGGTAATGGGGCGCCCGAGCGGAAATCAAATCGATGAAATGCTGCCGCTCTGGTCGAGGTCCCACCAGCGACATTTCTCCGATCAGCACGTTGTAGAACTGGGGCAATTCATCCAACCTGGATTTGCGCAAGAACCGTCCAATCGGCGTGATGCGCGGGTCGTGGTCGCTGGACAACTGAGGGCCATTGCGCTCCGCACCGACATACATGGATCTGAACTTGTGAATGGTGAACGGGACGCCCCACCGGCCCACGCGTTCCTGGTGAAAGAACACCGGGCCTGTTGACCCCAATTTGACCAGCAATGCAATCAGGGCCAGCAAAGGGGTCAAGATGAGCAGGGCCAGGATACTCACCACCACATCCATCCCGCGCTTGACCGCCACTTGCCAGGAGGGCATGATGTCGCGGCGGATGGCAATCAAGGGGGCTCCGAACAAGCTCTGCATCCGCACGGATCCCGACAGGATGTCGTAGATGTCCGGTACGATCTTCACCCCCACTGGCAAGCCCTCCAGTTGGTTCAGAATGGACTCGAGCTCATGGTGTTCCGTGCTGTTCACTGCGAGGATGACCTCCTCTACCCCGTGCTGTTCAATCAACGCCGGCAGCGCGGATGCATCTCCCAAACAAGGGATGCCATCCAAGCGGCCCGTTTCCATCCCGACCCGCACATGCCCAACGAAGCGAAATCCGGGATTCCGGCGCAACGCCCGGATTTCTTGGACCATGGACTCGGCGCGCTCATTTCCGCCCACAATCAAGGTGTTGAAGGCCAATTCGCCCCGGTGCACCCGCTTGACAGTCCGGGTAGTCAACGGCAGCCGCAGGGCCAAAACCGCGGTCACTTGCGAGCCCAACAGGACCAGCAGGCTTTGGTAATACTGTGTGTAGGTGCTGATTTGATCATCCAGGATCAACACAAAAAACAAGGTCAAGGTGCCGAGCAGACTGGCCCACAAGACCTGGCTCACCTCCTGGGAACGGTGCCGGCGAAAGGGCTCGGCATGCATGCCGGCCAGCCCGTAAAGGCCAATCCAGAACATGGGCACGAAAAGCAGGCCAAAAATGAAGTTGCCATCCTCCACCAGGCGGGCGGGCAGCCACTGTTCCACAAATGCAGGAGCGCCTTCCACCACGCGCTTCCGAAACAGGTACAGCGTCGTCCATGCCACCGCCGATGCCACCGCATCCGCGAGCACATAGCGGAATGACGTCCAGCGCCGGCTCATGGCTGTGATGGGCTTGGCGAGAGAAGCGGCAGCAGCTGGGTCCGGAATCATGCTCAGTAGGTGAGGATCCGCACGTTGTCCAAACCGACAGACCCCTGCGTTCGTCCAGCTTCCAAAATGCACTCCACGTAGACTTCGAAGTGATCCGCAGGACCTTGGGCGTTGATCACGGGGGCGAGGTCGATGTAGATTTTGTTCCACTCTGGCGCACCACCTTGATCGGTGGCGGTCAACACCATGGCCGGATGCTGCACCTCCTGCCCGCCGATGAACCCATAGAGCCCCACCACAAAGGCTTGGTCACAGCGGTAGTCCATTTCTAGAAAGGCGGGCGCCGTGTTGGAGAGGTCGTACTCCTGCTCCACGGTCCGAACGCGCACCAAAGGCTCGCCTTCATCCACCACCAACCGGCCGCTCTCTCCACCTTCAAAAACGGCACCTTCGTCGTCAGTTCGCTGCATGCCCGTCCCGCCAACCAGAGAGCCAAACACGTTGGAGGTCTCAAAGTCCTCGACGGAAAGAAAGCGCACATTGTCCACCAGCTCGACCACCGGCACCAAGGTGTCCCGCATGCCCGGCCCGGCCATCGGCAGCACGTCCACCGTGGTGTAGAAGGGATACGGAGAACGCCGATCGCTCAATCCATTTTCCCGAATGCCTGCCAGCAGCGTGACGTCACCGCCCTGCAAGTCCTCCTCCACCAAGGGCACCACCGCTGGCAAGGGAAAGACGCCCACCACGTCGGTAGAGCTGTACACCCACAGGTCCGTGATGTTGGTGGAGGCCGTGCCTTGCAGCTCCGTCGGGTCAAATTGAATGTCCGGCACCACGAGATAGGTGGGGATGTCCTGATCGGTGGCGATGAGGGAGCACCCCCAAAGGCCCGCTGCCACACATGCGATGCGCAGGGTCGTCAACAGCTTTGTGGCGGCGCGATGTCCAATCATGGTTGAGGTCTGCGATGGCGCCATGGGTGGACGCAATCTCTGATGGAACGGCCTCGGGTTCATCGGACGTATGCCGCGGAAGCTCCAGTTTTCCACAGGTCGAAATGTGGACGGTTCAACGGATGATCTGAATGTGGCCGGTCACGCGTTCCACGCGGCGCACTCGGAATGTCGGATCGCGGAAGGTCAGCATGAAACTGTACAGGCCATCCCGCACAAAAAAGAGCTTCTCCTCCAAGGGCCGACCATCCTCGCGGTATCCGCCCGTCCAATACTCTTCCGGGTTGTTGGTGGACCACACTTCAGCCCCCCAACGGTTGAAGATTTTGAGCGAATACTCCTCTACCTCACAGTCGAAGCTGGGCCGCCATGCATCGTTGATGAGGTCGCCATCCGGCGTGAAGGCGCTGGGCGCGAAGACCGTGCACCCGCATGGGATTTCCACCAAGGTGACTTCATCGGTCACGGTTCCACAATCCGTGGAATAGCTGGCGGTGTACGTGCCCGCCTGGTTGAGCTGGCGCGACGTTCCTTCCACCCCATCCGACCAATACACCGGGCCGGGCACAGCCAAATTCAAGGACACCACTTGTTCGATGCAGAACTCTACGGTCTCAGGCAATCCGAGGTCGGGCAAGGCCCCAGATGGGACAATGAGCTCCGCCGCCACCGGACAGCCTTCGGGCTCCGTCGAAGCTTGGACGACGTAATTGCCAGGCTCCATGATGGTCACACCACCTGCCGCTTCTGGGGTTCCATTGACCGTCCAATCCGACCACCCCTCCGGGAACGGGACAAAGGTGAATTCACCCGGACACAACGGAGGAACCTCAAATTCTGGTGATCCTGCCGCGACGGCACTGACCCAAGTACTGTCGGCACCGGTGCACCCCGGAAGGGGCTCGATGGCCACCGATTGCCATCCCACAGCATCGCCTTGCCAATTCCAGCCTGTGCTGCCATCCGCCCACACCGGATCCGGCATTCCCGCCTCTGGAGTCAACATCAAGTTGGCCACCTCACCGGGACACAGGGTGACCGAATCGGGCAGGTCCGGCTCCGGGGTGGCCACGACCACGACGTCGGTGGGCACATCGGCGATGCCCCCGCAGATGTCGGATACGGTGGCCACGTAGGTCTGACTGCTGACGGGGGTCAATTCGGGCTGTGCGGACAACGCGTCCGACAACCCATCCACCGGCATCCAACTCACCTCTGACGCTGGATCGCAGGTCAGTGCGAGGGTCACGCTCCCCCCTTCGCAAACCGCAAATACCGGATCGAGGAGCGTGGGTGCAATGACCGTTTCTGTGATGTCGAAGGTGGTGTCCATCGGGCAGCCTGTTGCCGCGTCGGTGAAACCAATGCTGGCATTGCCCGGCTGCGCCAACCAGCCTCCGGACATGTCCACCCCATTGACCACCCAATCTTCCCCTCCTACAGGCCAAGGCAGCAAGGTGTCCTGTCCGGTGCACAGGGAGCTGACCGTCGAGAAATCCAAGGCCGCCGGAAACAAGGCTTCCAACCAGGTGCTGTCGGTTCCAACACAGCCCAAGGCGTTCTCCACAGCCACTGTCTGCCACCCCGTCGCGGACCCTGTCCATGTCGCCGTTGGCGTGCCGTCGGTCCACGCGATGTCGACCACATCGGCGGGCGTGGTCGCCACCAAGGTCACCTCATCGCCCGGACAGAACGCCGCCGAATCGGGCAAGTCGGGCAATGGAATGTCCTCCACGACCACTGTGGTTGTGGCTTCGAGGCTTTCGCCACACACGTCGGTCCAGGTGGCGGTGTACAGGGTGGTCACGGCAGGTGACGCGACAGTGGACGCCGCATTGGGGTTGGACAATCCGTCCTCCGGCGACCAGGACACCGTTCCTTCCTCTGCCGCCGTCAATTCCAGCGTCACCGCATCGCCGGCGCACAGTTCATGCTCCGGAGGCAGCCCCACGGAAGCGGATGTGATGCACACCGATTGCGCGTTGCTCGACCCCCCTGTAGACCCCGTGAAGCCCCACCAGACGTCGGCGTTTCCACTGAAAATCTCGGTGACCAGATCCACTTCCAAGGACAAACGCAACGTGCAGTCAAAATAGAACTCCACAGACGGCACCGCAGGGTCCCAGACCAATTTGAAACGGTGGTCTTGGCCGTCTTCGATGTTGGCCCCATCGGCCCGCGCCGGAACAGGGCCTGCCAAGTTGAAGTAGGGAGCGTTGTGCCAATTGATGCCGTCCCTGTGGAAGGCCACATGATCCGATGCCGGGTCCCCGACATCCACGTTTTGCCAAGTGTCAATCTCCACCCCGAAGCTGGGATTGAACCCTTCAAACCCCAGCCCTCCGCCGGCATCCCCAATGGCGAGGGGTCCAACGGACTGCATGACGAACACGATTCCGTCTGCCCCCGTGGCATCTGCGCTGCCCAAATTCACGTCCACATTGATGGTGAAGGGCTCGGTGAGATCCAGCTGCTCGTTGAACCACACCGCGCCAAGTTCCCACTCGTTGTTGGCCGTGATCTGGTAGCAGTCCCCGCCCAGTGCGGAAGCATCTCCCACAAAGGTGCAGACCGGCTGAGCCAGGAGGGTCCCCAGGCTGCAGAGCACGAGAAGGAATCCCAAGGCAAGGCGCATGCGGCAAAGAAACGACGAAGGCCGGGCTTGCGTTGCCCGGCCTTCGCCAAAATTGAGGATGCAGGTGCCAGACTTACGCTGGAACGGCGCCAGCGGCCTTGGCGTGGTCCGCGAGAAACTTCTCGAGGCCACTGTCGGTGAGGGGGTGCTTGAGCAGTCCCTTGATGGCCGACAACGGGCCGGTCATGACGTCAGCGCCAATCTGGGCGCACTCGATGACGTGCATGGTGTGGCGGACGGAGGCCGCGAGGATTTCCGTCTTGAACATGTAGTTGTCGTAGATGGCGCGGATTTGGGAAATCAGCTGGAGGCCATCGGTGGAAATGTCGTCGAGGCGGCCGATGAATGGGCTCACGTAGTCCGCGCCGGCCTTGGCGGCGAGCAGCGCCTGACCGGCGGAAAAGACGAGGGTGCAATTCGTGCGAATGCCCTTGTCGGAGAAGTAGCGCAAGGCTTTGACACCGTCTTCGATCATGGGCACCTTGACCACGATGTTGTCGTGCAAGGCGGCCAACGCCTCCCCCTCTCGGACCATGTCCTCGAAGTTGGTGCTGATGACTTCGGCACTGACATCGCCGTCGACAATGTTGCAGATGTCCACATAGTGCTGGCGGACGGCGCCATCGCCAGAAATGCCTTCTTTGGCCATCAGGCTGGGGTTGGTGGTCACACCGTCGAGCACGCCGAGGGCTTCGGCTTCGCGGATTTGGTCGAGGTTGGCGGTATCGATGAAGAACTTCATAGGGGATGGAATCGTGCGGCAAACTTAGCCGCCACTCTGCTCCGCGACAGCAGAAATCCGCTCCGGTTTGTCCACGTTGAATCCCGGCTCCGCCGTTCCATTCAACATGCCCCTACAGGTGGGTCAAGGGTTCGCTTTCCGCAACAGATGGGTATCATTGAAACATGCTTTCGGCTGAAGAGAAAGAGAAAATCCGGGTGGCCATCGAGCGAAAGGCGCGGGATCTGGACGAGCGGATTGAGGAGTACCGTGAACTGACCAAGCCCATTCCTCCGAGCGAGGCCATCGGCCGGATCAGCCGAATGGATGCCATCAACAACAAATCGGTCAACGAGGCCGCCCTGCGCCAAGCCGAGAAGCAGCGACAGGGTCTGGACCGGGCGCTCCAACGCCTCGAGGACGACCGCTTCGGCCTGTGCACGCGGTGTGGTGAGCCCATTCCGACGGGGCGCCTCCTGTTGATGCCCGGCGCTTTGACGTGCGTGAGATGTGCGGGTTGATTTCCCGGTTGGAATTCCCGACCTTCTTGTCATGCTCATCGAGATTCACCAAGAGACGCCGGAACTGCGCAAAGTGACGCAGGCGGTGGACATCCTGCGCCGCGATGGCGTTTTGATCATCCCCACCGATTCGGTGTACTCCTTCGCCTGTGCGTTGGGATCCTCCAAGGGCTTGGAGAAAATGGCCAAGCTTCGTGATCTGAGCCCGAGCGAAGCGAATTTCTCCGTGATCTGCGCCGACCTGAGCCAAATGAGCCAATACACGGCGCCCCTGCCGCAGCCCACTTTCAAATTGCTCAAGCGCGCCCTGCCGGGACCCTTCACCTTCATCTTGAATGCGGGGGTCAACATTCCTCGCATCTTCCGCAAATCCAAGAAGGAAGTGGGCATCCGCATCCCCGACCATGCCATCCCCAAGGCGCTGATTGAAGAACTCGGCAAGCCCCTGGTCGTCAGCTCCGTTCACCACGACGACGAGGCGGTCGAATACATGACCGATCCGGGATTGGTCCACGAGAAGTATGGCCATCAAGTCGACGCCGTCATCGGTGGCGGCCTCGGACACCTCGAGGCCTCGACGGTCATCGACTGCACCACAGGCGATGCCGAGGTGGTCCGGGAAGGCCGCGGCGCGCTTGAAGGCGTCCTCTGACATTTGTCATCGTTGGTGATTCGGCATGGAAAGTCGGCTAGATTGTTGTCCAGCTTCCACGCCAATGATCCGCACCAGCCTCCTTCTCCTCCTCCTCCCGACCCTCGCTTTTGCGCAACCACAGGGCGAGCCCCTGTTTCGCGAATGCGCGCTTGAAGCCCGCTGGCTGCCCACCCAAAAGGCCGCCGACGCCGTGGGCTTGGCCTTGAATGACGCCCTCTTCAAAAGCCTTCGCCGCCAACAACCCGAGCGCATGACCGTGCGCCTCCCGTTTCCGGATGGTGTGATTCCCGTGCGTTTGGCGCGTTTTGACGTCCGGTCCGAGGCCTTCACGGTTGCGGTGACGGACGAGGCGGGATTTCGAGAAGTGGCGGTGACCCCGCGCTTGGTGACCTACCAAGCCGAGGGCGAGGTCTCTGGTACCTTCATTTTCTTCCACGACCACGTGGTCGCCGCTTTGACTTATCGCGGTCGGCGTTGGGAGATCAACCGCCGGAACCAAGACCTCCATGCCCTCTTTCCGGTGGACGCCTCCACGGACGACCGCATCTTCTCTTGTGGCGTCGAAGAACAAGCCGCTTTGCCAAATCGAAGCGCGGCGTACGGTCCTTCCGCCGGTCGTTCAGCGGCCCTTCTGGAATGCGTGGAGGTGGGCATTGAAGTGGACCAATTCAGCCACCAAGCATTGGGGTCGAACCTCGAAAACACAGTCGACTGGGCCCTCGCCATTTTGGCTTCGGTGGACCAGATCTACCGCAACGAACTCAACGACCTCGTCACCCTCGACGCGCGCTTCCTTCACATCTGGGCATCTCCAGACCCCTACATCTCCGTGGTCAATGACGGTGGCGGCATTCTGGGGGCCTTCAATTCGGAATGGAACAACAATCCGAACTTCAACACCATCCCCCTGGACCTCAAGCACTTCTTCACCACCCGAACCAACATTGGCACGGGGGGCATCGCCTACCTCAGCGGACTGTGCAACAGTTTCAATGCCGGGGTCAGCGGCAACCTCACCACCACCACGACCTACAACCTGGACACCTACGCTTGGAACCTGGACGTGGTCGCCCACGAAATGGGGCACAATTGTGGGGCCAACCACACCCACTGGTGCGGATGGCCGGGCGGCCCCATTGACAATTGTGGCAGCTACGAGGGCGATTGCACCGGCTACACGGACAACCCCACGGGTCAGCTGGGCACCATCATGAGCTACTGCCATGCCATTGCAGGCGGAAGCAAGACCCTCACTTTCCACCCGCTTGTAGAGGACAATGCCCTGATTCCGACGTTCAATGGCGCCAGT
>CBFHWV010000024.1:7252-24735 GCA_965659565.1 uncultured Flavobacteriales bacterium | reverse complement strand
TCGCGCAGCCCTTTTTGCAGTGCGCTGGCCACCTTCCACAGGTTTTCCTTGTGTTCGGGTTGCGTCGCCATCATCTCGAGGCGCTTCAACGCACCGATGACAAGCGGCATCGGGAGGGACTTGGCAAACGTCTGGGAGCGCATGTTGTAGCGCAGGTAATCTATGACGTCTTCCGGACCCGCGACGAAAGCACCGATGGTGGCCATCGCCTTGGCGAAGGTGCCGAAGTACACGTCGATCTCGTCGTGCACCCCCTGCTCATCCCCTGCGCCGCGGCCGTTTTCTCCCACAGTACCAAAGCCGTGGGCATCGTCCACAAACAAGCGGAAGCCGTATTCCTTCTTGTACTTGACGATGTCTGCAAGTTTGCCCTGGTCGCCGGCCATGCCGAAGACGCCTTCGGTCACCACGAGGATGCCACCGCCGGTCTGTGCCGTCAAGTTGCGGGCGCGGTCGAGTTGCTTGACGAAGCTCTCCATGTCGTTGTGGTTGAACACGAAACGCTTGCCCTGGTGAAGCCGCACCCCATCGATCATGCAGGCGTGGCTCTCGCTGTCGTACACGATCACGTCGTGGCGGCTGACGAGGGCCTCGATGGCACTTTGGCAGCCTTGGTAGCCGTAGTTCAACAGGAAGGCATCCTCCTTTTGCATGAACTCGGCGAGCTTGTTTTCGAGCTCCTCGTGGTATTTGGTCTGGCCGCTCATGATGCGGGCTCCCATGGGGTAACCCATGCCCCATTCCTTGGCCGCTTCGGCGTCGATGGCCCGGACTTCGGGGTGGTTGGCGAGGCCGAGGTAATTGTTGATGCTCCAAACGAGCACCTCCTTGCCCCGGAAGGTCATCCGGTTGGAGATGTCGCCCTCCAACTTGGGGAAGGTGAAGTAGCCATGGGTGTCCTTGGCGTGCTGGCCGAGGGGTCCGCGATTGCCGCGGATGCGATCAAAAATGTCCAAAACGTAGGTGTTCCGTTGAGAAATCGAAGCCGCGAAGGTATTGAACCTCAACGTGAACCCCTCCCAATGTGCAACATGTGTTGGCAGTTCATGGGGGCCAATGGAACGGCGGAGGGCACAGAGACCTCTATTTTCGCCCCCATGCCGCGTCCTCCCCTCCGCTCCTATGGCCGACTTGCCGTGGTCCTGACCGCCCTTGGAGCCGGCTGGCTCGCCGGCTGCGGGGACTATCAAAAGGTCCTCAAAAGCACCGACCCCGAGCTCAAGTGGACGCGCGCCCAGGAATACTTTGCCGACGACCGGTGCATTCAAGCCTTGCCGTTGCTGCAAGAACTCATCGGCCTCTTCCGCGGCACCGAGCGCATGGAAGACGTGTACTACATGTATGCGGAGGCCAACCTCTGCATCGAGGACTGGTACATGGCGCGGTACACCATGCGGAATTTCTCGAAGACCTTCCCCACCTCGGACCGCGCTGAGGAGGCCGAATACCAGGCGGCCCTGTGCAGCTACCGCCTGTCGCCAGGCCCGCAACTGGACCAGAGCGACACCCGCACGGCCATGGATGAGCTCCAGCTCTTTCTCGACCGCCATCCGGCTTCCGACAAACGGGACACCTGCAATGCCATGATTGCCGCCCTTCGCAGCAAACTGGAGACCAAGGCTTGGGCCGGTGCCAAACTGTACTACACCACTGGCAAATTCCAGAGCGCGTCCACGGCCTTGGCCAACTTCATGGCGGAGTGGCCTGTGAGCCAATACAGCGAAGAGGCCCAATTCCTCATCCTCAAGTCCCAATTCCTTTACGCCGAACAGAGTACAGAACGGCGTCAGGCCGAACGGTATGCGGATGCCATCGAATCCTACTTTACATTTGCGGCCCGTTTTCCTGAGAGTGAATTGATCCGCGAGGCGGAACGGTTCCACCGCCAAAGCCGCCAAGGGCTCGAGCGGGTCTCCAAGGATGGACGGTAAAACACGTCGAGCACAGCGCCCATGAACGCCAACAAAAACCTCCAGGCCGCCCGCAATACGGTCACCCGCGACACCCATGCCATCGACCAACAGGTCAACGGCAACCTCTTCGAGGCCATCGTCGTCATCGCCAAGCGCAGCAACCAGCTGGGCCAGGAAATCAAGGAGGAGCTCAACAGCAAGTTGGAGGAGTTCACGACGGTGACGGACAGCCTCGAGGAGGTGTTCGAAAACCGCGAGCAAATCGAGATTTCCAAGCACTACGAGCGCCAACCGAAGCCGCACAGCATCGCCATCAAGGAGCTCGAAGAGGACAAGGTCTACTTCCGCATGCCAACTGAGGAGGAGCTGGCTGCTGAGGCCGCCCGCCAAGAAGAAATCCGCCGAGAGCGCGAGGAGCGCCGCAACCGTCGGTTCAACCGCGACTGATCCCGCCCATGGCGATGTTGAAGGGCCGCCGGGTCGTCCTGGGTGTCACCGGAAGCATCGCAGCCTACAAATCCGCCCTCATCGTCCGCGAACTGGTCAAGGCCGGTGCGGAAGTGCGCGTGGTGATGACGCCTGGTGCCCGCGAATTCATCACCCCCCTCTCCCTCGGCACGCTCAGCGGACATCCCGTCCACAGTGAACTGACCGACGACCGAGACGCCGGTACCTGGACCGACCATGTCGAACTCGGACTTTGGGGCGATGTCGTTCTGGTGGCCCCGGCCACGGCCCACACGTTGGCCGGCATGGTCGAAGGCCGCGGGGACAGCCTCTTGCTCACTGTCTTGCTGAGTGCCAAATGCCCCGTGGTCGTGGCGCCTGCCATGGACCGGGACATGTTCACCCACCCTGCCACCACAGCCAACCTCGACACCCTGCGGCAACGCGGGGTGCACGTCATCGACCCTGACGAGGGAGAATTGGCCAGCGGCTTGGAGGGAAAGGGGCGGCTCGCCGAACCTCAGCGCATTCGGGAGGAGCTCACAGCGTGGTTTCGCAATCTCGCGCCACTGCTCGGCCGCCGGGCGCTGATCACTGCAGGCCCCACCCATGAGCCACTGGATGCCGTCCGATTTCTCGGCAACCGCTCCTCCGGTCGTCAAGGGGTGGCCATCGCCGAAGAATTGGCCCGGAGGGGCATGGTCGTCGACCTCATTGCAGGACCGCTCTCGGTGGATGTGGCCGACCACCCCGGAATTTGCCGCGTGGATGTGCACACCGCCTTGGAGATGGAGGCCGCCGCCATGGCCGCCTTGTCCCAAAACGCACCCGACGTCATCATCGGCACCGCCGCTGTGGCCGATGTGCGGCCTGCCCATCCCATCGAAGGGAAGGCGGCGAAGTCTGATTTGCCCTCTGAAGTGGCCCTCGTGGCCAATCCCGACATTCTCGCGGGGCTGAATGCCGCAGCGAAAGCCGGTTGCCTCAAAATCGGGTTTGCCCTCGCCCACGATGATGGAACCGAGGCCGCGTTGCGCAAACTCGATGCGAAGCAATGCGACATGATTGTGCTGAATTCACTCGCTGACAAAGGCGCGGGCTTCGGACACAAGACGAACCGGGTTCGCTTCGTTCATGGTCCGAACAGGATCGATAGCTTTGAACTGAAGTCCAAGGAGGCGGTGGCCGCCGACCTGGCCGACGTGATCGAATCGCGCCTGCTGAACAATGGCCACACACCCCAAGACCAACACTGACACCATGAACATGCCCACTTCAGCCCCTTTCCGATGGATTCGACCGCTCCTTTTGGGCTTGCTCATCGGCATGGCCGCCTCCGCGCGCGCGCAGGAGCTGGATTGTCAAGTGAGTGTGATTGCCCCCACCATCAATAACGTGGAGGCCTCGGTCTTTGAACAGCTCGAAACGGCCATCACCGAATTCATGAACGGCCGCCGCTGGACCACCGACGAATTCACGTTGGCCGAACGCGTGACCTGCACGATGCAGATCACCATCAACAAGGCGAACTCCCAAACGAATTTCGAGGGCACCATTCAGGTGCAAAGCAGCCGCCCGGTCTACAACAGCGACTACAACGCGCCCGTCCTGCTGGTCAATGACAACGATTTCGACTTCAGCTACGCCCCGGGCAACCTGCTCCAGTACAGCCAGGACCAGTTCCGCGACAACTTGACCAGCGTGTTGGCGTTCTATGCTTACCTCATCCTCGCCATGGACTACGACTCCTTTTCGCTGGAGGGAGGCACGAACTTGTACACCCAGGCCCAAACCGTGGTCACCAACGCTCAGGGCCTCTCCTCTCCGCCCGCCGGATGGAGTGCTGCCGATGGCAAACAGAGCCGGTACAGTCTCATCGACAACGTGTTGAGCCAAACTTTCCGCCCGCTGCGACGCTGCTATTATGAGTACCATCGCCTCGGTTTGGACGTGGCCTTTGACGACCCGGCAGCAGCCCGTCAATCCATGGCCGACGCCTTGATCAGCCTGCGCAACGTGCACCGCATTCGTCCCGCGAACTACAACCTTCAGACCTTCTTCCAAGCCAAGAAGGACGAGATTGTCAAGATGTTTGGCCCCGCCGCCGAAGGAGAACGCGCCAGGCTGCTGCCGGTGCTCAAGCTCATCGACCCGGGCAACATTCCCGTCTACGACCAAGGCCTCGGCTGATGCTGCGCCGCCTGTCCATTCGCAACTACGCGCTCATTGACCACATCGAATGGAGTGTGGCCGACGGATGGACCGTGCTCACCGGTGAAACCGGCAGTGGAAAGTCCATCCTCCTGGGCGCCCTTGGACTGGTGCTCGGCGACCGCGCCGAAGGGGTCGAAGTCCGAAGCGACAAGTGCATTGTGGAGGCGGAATTTGACCTCACCCCCACCGCTCGGGAGCGGCTCGGAAGCCTGGACGAAGGCGGCCCTTGCATCCTGCGCAGAAGCATCACAGCTGCGGGCCGATCTCGCGCATACGTCAACGACGAACCGGTCAAGCTTCAATTCCTGAAGGGCTTGGCGCCCTTGCTCGCAGACCTTCATGGACAACAGGACGGCCAACGGCTGCAGAGCGCCGCTGGATTGTTGCACGCCGTGGACGCCCGGTCCCCAGAGGCACAGAACGCGGCCTCGGATTGGAAAGAAGCGCACGCCCGTTGGACAGGGGCCGTTCGCGAGCGCGACGCCTTGGAGGCCGCCGGCCACCTCCCCGATGCCGATGCGGATTACCTGCGCTACCAATTGGAGGAACTCAGCGCCATCGATTTCGACGACGAAGGACTGCGCGACATGGACCAGCGGCTCGATGCCTTGACCCATGCCCGTGAAATCCAAGAAGCCCTCCAGCGGTTGCACACTGTGCTGCAGGGCGAATCCGGCGCATTGGACCGGCTCCACGATGCAGAGCGCGCACTGGAGAGCGTGGCCTCGGTGCATCCGGGGGCGGCTTCACTGCTGGAACGGGTGCGAAGCTGCCGCATTGAACTCGACGATGCCGCCCGCGACGCCGAACAACATGGCGAAAGCGTAGATTTGGACCCCGCCGCCCTGGCCCGGGCCGAAGCCGACCGCGACCGCCTCAACCGCCTGTTTGACAAGCACAGGACGGACAGTTTGGACGCCCTGAAAGCCCGCATGTCCGACATGGAGCAGCAGCTGTCTTCGGCCGAAAATCGGGACCGCAAGCTGGCCGAGTGGAATGCCCGGATCGGCGAACTTCAAGTGGAATTGAACGGCGTGGGCGACACCCTTCATCGGCATCGCCAGGCCTCTGCCGAAGCCCTTTGCGCCGCATTGCAGGAGCACTTGACCCATTTGAAAATGCCGGCCGCACGGCTGCACTTCGAGTGGAGCACCCCACCAAGCCCGGAGGCGGCCGGTCCATGCCGCCCCACCCTGTTCTTTACGGCCAATGCCGGACTGTCTCCACAACCCATGACCAAAGTGGCTTCCGGTGGCGAACGCAGCCGGGTGATGCTGGCCTTGAAGGCGGCCTTGAGCGAACACCTCGAAGTGCCGACCCTCATCCTCGACGAGATCGACGCCGGGGTCAGCGGCGACGTGGCCGCCCGCATGGCGGACCTCATGGCCGGTATCGCCAAGCGCGCACAGGTCGTCACCATTTCGCACCTGCCTCAGGTGGCCAGCAAGGCCAACCACCACTTCAAGGTGAGCAAGGCAGAGGAAGGCGGTCGCACCACCACCAAGCTGCAGCCGCTTGACGCAAAGGGCCGCGTGGAGGAGTTGGCCGCCATGCTCAGCGGCAGTGAAATCGGAGAAGCCGCCCGGGCACAGGCCAGGAGCCTCATGGGCTGAACCGACAACCCACCCTCAGGCCCTCGGCCCCTCAGAACTTCATGTCCAATCCGATGGACGGCAGGAATGGCAACTGGTCCACCCGCTCGCCCGTGACCCGGTTGATGTAGAAGATGTTGGCGCGGGAGTACACGTTGGTCACACTTGCATTGGCGTCGAGCTCAATGCGCTCCCCCAACTTGAACGTGCGCCGGACGCTGAGGTCGAGACGGTGGTATACCGGCAACCTTCCCGCATTGAGGTCGGCGTAGACAATGCCCAGCTCGATGGGGTTGCTGTTGACGTAATTCTCATCGATCCCCTCAGAGATGCCGATCGGCTGATAGTAGCCTTGCGTTTGGGTAAAGGGCAATCCGGAGCCGAGGTTCCAACGGGCGGAAAACTCCGTTTTGTGCTGTTTCCCGAGCTTCCGAGACGCCAAGAGGTTGATGTTGTGGCGGCGGTCAAAGACAGGGTCATACCATCGGAAACCGTCCCAACGGTCCACGTTGCCCAAGGAATACACCACCCAGAGGTAGTTGAACTTGTCCTCGTATTTGACCACCAGGTCCACGCCCTCGGCCCGGCCCGTCTCCACGATGAAGTCCTTGCGCTGGCTCTCAGGCACTCCCGCGAATTCGTAGGTGTCCGGGAACAGCTTGTTGCGGTTCTGGTTGGTCAGCTGCGTGAACCACTTGGTGTAGCCCTCGACGTTGACATTGATGCGCTCGGTCAGGTCGAATTCAAATCCAGCCACCGTGTGCGCTGCCGTCTGCAGGCTGTGGGTGATTTCCTGGACGTCTCCGTCCGGCCCGATGAGCTGGTCCTGCAAATTGGAAGGCCCGCTGAGGAAGCCGTAGAACAGGTTGACCACATCCCGGTCGGAGTTCGCGGAGATGAGGTTCTGGCTGTACAACCCGCCTGCAGCCTTGAGGCGAAGCCGTTCTGAGGCCTTGTACTTGATGCCCAAGCGGGGCTCTGGACTGAACTTGGCCAGAGAACTGTAGTACTGGATGCGAATGGACGGATTCACAATCCAGGGACCGCGTTGGCGCTTGTAGTCAAAGTATCCCGCCAATTCCGTGGTGTTCTCCGCCTGTTCCACCGCCACACCGAGCGCGTTGAACGTTCGGAAATCCGTACGCAATCCCACCGCCTGAATGCCATACCGCGCTTCGTCGTCACCGAGAACGTACTTGAAGTTGAGGCCGAAATTGAAGCCGTTGACCTGGCTGTACCGGTCGGCGAGGCCGTCCTCGCGGAGGTCGATGCGGTACCGCGAACTGGCAAAGTTGCCCTTGATCAACACCGCGCTGCCCGTGGGCACCACAATGAACTGACCACCACCGCCGACATTGCTCCAATCGAGGTTGCTCAGCGCCTGGTAGCTCACGTCATCGTTGAACGAGAAACCAAACAGGCTCATGCGGCTTCCCGCGCCACCGGCAAACGTCAGCTTGCCGTAGAGGTCGGTGAAGTTGAACGGCAATCCGTCCTCATCGATGTAGCTGTACAGCAACTTGGAACTTTGCTCGAGGTAGCTGCGCTTCCCGCTCAGGATGAAGGACGTGCCGCCGCCGCGCTCGTTGCGCTTGCCCAGTGGCCCTTCGAGGAGCAATTTGCTGCCGAATGGGCTGGCGCCAATGCGGCCGGAAAGCCCGGCCAGGCTGCCATCTCGGGTGGAAATGTCCATGATGGAGCTGATGCGCCCTCCGTATCGCCCGCTGAATCCACCCGTGTAGATGTCGGCGTTGGAAATGATGTCAGTGTCGAAGACGCTGAAGAGCCCGATGCTGTGGAAGGCGTTGTAGATGATCATCCCATCCAGCAGCACCTTGTTTTGGACAGGAGATCCTCCGCGGATGTAGAGCTGTCCACCTTGGTCACCCGTGGACACGAATCCGGGCAGCGTTTGCAGAACCTGAACCAAGTCGGGGGTGCCCCCCAAGCTCGGAATGCGCTTGATGTCCGCGGGCTGGATGGATTCCACCGACATCCGCACCGTGTTGAGCTGTTCGCCACGTTCGGTGGAAATGACCGCACTTTCGAGTTCGATGAGGCCGGTTTCGAGGGTCACATTCTGGGTCACCACCCGATCGTCGAGCACGATGACTTCGGTGCGGTATGGCTTGAACTCCACGCTGGAGACCACCAGCGTGTAGGTTCCGGCCGGCACCTTGGAGAGGCTGTAATAGCCTTGGATGTCGGTAGAAACGCCAAAGGTGGTGCCTTCGAGGACCACGGCTGCAAACAGGACCGGCGCGCCATCTTCCTCTGCCCGAACAAAGCCTTTGACGGTCCCCTGAGCGAGGGCCACGCCTGTGAACAGCGTCAACATCACGGACAACACCGCCCAACACCGCACCGCTGACCGGCCGATTTTCCATCCTTGCATGGCGCGAAGGTAGGGTCCGACGTGCCTAAGCACCGGCACGGGACATCTTGCGAATGCGGGCCTCCAATTGCTCGCTGGACAGCTTCTCCCGCAACCGGTCCACCAGAATGGGAAATGAAAACGGCGTGGGGTGCTCAGGATGGGTGATGATCCATTTGCCGGCATTCAACCGCTCCAGCACCTCCCGAAGCCGGTCCAGTTCGATCTGGTGGTGGGTCATCTCATCGAAAGCCTGCCGGTACAGCAGGTTGACTGGATCGTGGTCGGCCAGAACGTCGAACAACAGCGAGCTCGACCCCTGCAAGTGGCGGTCTTTGACCGGCTGACCGGGATATCCCCGGAACACCAAGCCGGCAATGACGGCGATGTCCCGAAATTGGCGGCGGGCCAATTCCGCACCACTGACGGTGGCCTCGAGGTCGTCCATCAGGTGCGCGGTGCTGAACAAGTCGCTGTCAAACGCCTCCGCAATGGGAATGGGTTGGTCGCTGAGCAGCTCGAAGCCATAGTCGTTGTAGGCCATGGAAAACGTCATGGGCTGCAACAGGCTCATGCGGTAGGCCATCAACGCCGCCACCCCTTCGTGCACCATGCGCCCTTCCATGGGAAACACAAACAGATGGTGTCCCTCCCGGCTTTCCATCACTTCCATGAGCACTTGGCCCGACACCGGCAGGTGGCTCCGCTCGGCTTGAAGCTCCAACATGGGCCGAATGCGATCGAGCTCCGGGCTGAGGTTGCGCCCGTGGGCAAAATCGTCCAGCGTCTCTCGCAAAATGCGGCTGACCATGGAGGTCCACGGCAACCGGCCGCCTTGCCATGTTGGGATGCGGCCTTTTGGAGACTTGGCGGGCTTGACCTTGGCCTCCAGGTTGCGGAAGCGGATCAGCTCCAGACAACGTCCCCCAAACCAGAACACGTCTCCCGGATTCAGGCTGCTCACAAAGTACTCTTCGACGTGCCCCACCAGTCCGCCGCTGCGCCATTTCACAGCGATCATCGTGTCCCCCACGATGGTCCCAATGGACATGCGGTGGCGGCGCGCGGCGCGGCGGTCGACGATGCGGTGGACCCCGTCTTCGCCCCGCTCGACCCTGTTGAATTCGTCGTACGCCGCAAAAGCCCTTCCCCCGTGGGTCACCATGGCCATCACATCCTGCCATTCGGCATCGTCCATGCTCGAAAAGGCGTGGGTCGTCCGGACTTGCTGCCGAAGGGCATCAGGGCGGAAACCATCGCCCACAGCCAAGGTGCAGAGAAACTGGACCAGCACGTCGAACGACCGCACCATCGGTCGGCGCGGTTCGATGTCTCCGGTCTCCACCGCCTTCCGGAGGGCCGCCGCTTCCAACAGCTCGAGGCCAAACGTCGGCAGGAAGTGAATCTTGCTTTCTGCGCCAGGTTGATGGCCACTCCGTCCCGCCCGCTGGACAAAACGCGCCACCCCTTTTGGTCCCCCAATCTGGACGATGGCCTCCACCGGCCGGAAATCGACCCCCAGGTCCAGCGAACTGGTGCAGACCACCGCCTTGAGTTTCCCTTCGTAGAGCGCATCCTCGACCCAGAAACGCAACTCCTTGCTGATGCTGCCATGGTGCAGCGCGATGGCACCGGCGAGGTCCGGATGGGCCTGCAGGATTTTCTGGTACCAGATTTCAGATTGGGAGCGGGTGTTGGTGAACACCAACGTGCTGGCATGCTGGCGAATGATGCCCACCACTTGATCGAGCAGTTGCACCCCGAGGTGGCCCGCCCAGGCCAGCCTTTCGAAGGCCTCCGGCATCAAGCTGTCCACCTTGATCCGCTTCTGGATGTCCGACCTGATGATGCGCGCGTTGGCAGCCCTGTCCAATCCCACCAGCGTGGTCTTGGCTTCCTCCAAGTTGCCGATGGTGGCCGAAATGCCCCACACCCTCATGCGGGGAGACAAGGCCTTGAGCTGGGCAATGGCCAATTCCACCTGCACCCCCCGCTTGTTGCCAAGCAAGTCATGCCATTCGTCCACGACGATCGAAGTCGTGCCGCCAAACCGCTTCTCACTGCCCTTTTTGGCGAGGAGGACATGGAGGCTCTCGGGCGTCGTGATCAACACTTCCGGCAGCCGGCGGTCCTGCCGCTGCTTCTGAGAGGACGGTGTGTCCCCGGTTCGGACCTCGACGGTCCAACCGTTGTCGGCATGGTCCAACAATCGGCTGGCGGAGCCGTGGATTTCCTTGGCCAAAGCGCGGATGGGCGTGATCCACAGCACCCTGAGTCCCCCCGGGCGACCGCCATCCAGCACCGCCGGAACAAGCGCACTGTAGGTTTTGCCACTCCCTGTGGGCGCATTGACCAACGCATCACCGCCGGCGGCAAAATGCCGCCAAGCCGCTCGTTGAAAGTCAAACGGCGACCATCCTTTGGACGCAAAAAAGGCCTCTCCAGCCTGGAGCAGGTCCATCCCACCTGATTCAGGCCGGTCGAAATTCGCAGGATTTGGCGTGGATTCCACCCTGCAATAATCTCCCGAATCGCCCTTGTGTTCCTACCTTCCCCGGTCATGAAAGGAAACCTGTACCTCTTTTCCATGTTGGCGCTGTTTTGCGCCCTGTTTGTCAATGTCTCCGAGGCCGAGGCTCAAGACCCGAAATACAGCCGGATGCTTGAAGATCTCGTGGACGAGAAGTACGAGCGCGTCTTGTTCCGGGCCATTGGTTTTACGGAGAACGAGAAGACCAAAAAGCACCCGGAGCCCTATGGCTACATGGCCCGCGCTTACCTGAAGATTCACCAGAGTGACGATCCAGAGCTCAAGGAGAACTACCCCAAAGCCCTGAAAGAGAGCTTGAAGTATTGCACCAAGTTCATCAAGAAGGACAAGGAAATGGAATTCGTTCCTGACCAATTGGATTTCATCGAAGAACTGCGCGCGGAGGCCATCGCCCAGGCCGACACGGAGATGGACGCGGAGAAGTACACCCGCGCCAAGAGCTTGTACAACTACTTGACGAAGCTCGACAAGAGCGACCCCGCTGCCTATCTCATGCTCGGCCTGGCCAACTACTATGGCAAAGCCACCCGTGATGCCTCCGCCAACTGGGAGGCGGCCATCCAAATCATGGGCAGCATGACCGGCCGGATCGCCGCTTCTGAGGAGATCGAGTACTACCGGGATGAACCCCTGACGGAATCCATGACCAACTTGCTCAAGACCGGCATCATCCGGGCTTCAGAGCAACTCGAAGCCGATGGTCAGCGCACGCAAGCCATCGAACTGCTCGAGAGCGGGCTGCCCTTGTTTGAGGGGGACCGCAGCTACATGGTGACCTACGGCTCGATTGTCGGCTGACGGAACTGCAGCCGGCATGTCCCGCTATCCTTCCGATCGCGAGCATCCGCTGTTGTCCGCCGATTCCGAGCAGCCGCTCGATGTCCTGCTGCTCGAGGACAACGAGGTGGATGCCATTGTGTTCGAAGGCACGGCCCGCCGGTATTCGCAACCCATCGCGGTGCGGTGGACGTCGACGCTGGCCGAATTTCACGCCGCACTCCAACAACGCCCGCCTGACCTCATCTGCGCGGATCACCTGCTCCCCGACGGGGATGCCACCCAAGCCCTGAAGGCCCGAAATGACCTCGAGCGGGACATTCCTTTTGTGGTGATCACCGGAGCGGGAGAAGAGGATGTCGCCGTCGACTACATGCGTCTCGGAGCGTCTGACTACCTCTCCAAGCGCCGGTTGAAAGAGTTTGGACTGGTACTCGACGTCGTGTTGCGCGGCTACCGCAACCGCGCCCTGCGTCACGCTGCGGAGTCCGAATCCAAGCGGCTCAACGACGAGTTGCTCGCCCTCATCCGCCACACCGAAGAAGAGCGGGATGAAGAAAAGCGCGCGCTCTCCCGGGACATCCACGACCAACTCGGGCAAGAATTGACCGCCCTGAAGCTCGGCATGTACATGGTCCAGCGCGGCTTGACCACCACCGACAAGCCCGACCCCCAAGCCCTGCATGACAAACTGGACGAGCTCATCGCCCTCAACACCGAGGTCATTCAACAAGTCCGCGACATTGCCCGGTCGCTCCGTCCGGTGGTGCTCGACCAAGTTGGCCTGTCTGCCGGCATCGAAACGTTGGTTCGGGATTTCAACCGAAAAGGGGGCACGTTTTGTGGCGTTCACTTGGACCCCCTCCCCGATTTGAATGACGCCATGCGGACAGACCTCTTCCGCATCGTGCAAGAAGGGTTGACCAACATCCAACGGCATGCCCATGCCAACCTGGCCTACGTCCGACTCTTCAGGTCGGAATCCGGATTGCAACTGGAAATCGGCGACGACGGCCGCGGCATGCCCGCGCAGGATGGCCCCTCTGAAGTCCCAGCGATGGGCATTGGCATGATTGGCATGCGCGAACGGGTGCGCAATCACGGCGGCCAAATTCAGATCCAATCCACACCCGGCTCCGGAACAGCCATCGAGGTCACCATTCCTCTCACCGAAGCGGAGTAAATTCAATCCATGGAAAAGAAGACCGTTGTCCTGTGTGACGACCACAACATCGTCCGAGCGGGCCTCCGCCAAATCGTCGAGTCCTTTGGAGACTTCGAGGTTCTGGCAGATGTGGAGAGTGGAGAAGCCCTGTTCCCGCTGTTCAAAAAGCAGTGTCCCGACCTCTTGTTGTTGGACATCAGTCTGCCCGGCCGAAGCGGCTTGGAAGTCTTGAAGCAAATCCAAGCCATGTACCCCGGCGTCGCGGTCCTGGCATTGAGCATGTACCCTGAAGACCAATTTGCCATCCGCATGATCAAAGCCGGAGCACGTGGATACCTGCACAAAGACAGCGCACCTCAGGTCCTTGAAGACGCCATGCGCACCATCATGGAAGGCAAGCAGTTCATCAGTGCAGAACTGACGCGCCTGATGATCGAGGAAATGGCCAAGGACGACAATGACTTGCCCCACAAGAGCCTGTCTGACCGGGAATACGAAGTGCTCCTGTACATCGGGGAAGGCAA
The DNA here is from genome assembly GCA_965659565.1 of uncultured Flavobacteriales bacterium. GTDB lineage: Bacteria > Bacteroidota > Bacteroidia > Flavobacteriales_D > Sanyastnellaceae > UBA8752. The sequence continues at coordinate 11,178 of CBFHWV010000024.1, read as the reverse complement.
GACCATGACGGAAATCGCCAACCAACTGAGCCTCAGCATCAAAACCGTCAGCACTTACCGCAGCCGCATCCTCGAAAAAATGCGGTTGAAGAGCAATTCGGACCTCGTCAAGTACATCCTGCTGCATGACCTCGCACCCGGCGGTGCAGACCCCACGCACACCTCAGCCTGACGGGCAACTCAGAATTTTCTGACTGCAGCACATCACACGCCCTGACGCCAAGCGGCGCGCAGCACGTGTACTTTTCATCCATGCACCTCACCGGCATGAACACCCCAACCCCGGACACCACTCCTGCAGCCCCCATCCGGGTGGGCTTGGTCCATGGCCACCTCGCGGCCCGCTCCAAGTGGCCACTGGTGTCGCCCTCAGGAAGACCATTGGATTGGCGTGTCATGGACGACGAGGATGCCGCATCCAACCTGGTGGACATCTGGGTCGTGGGGACGCAAGGACATCGAGAGCGGCGCATGGACACGGTCCGGTGCTTGACCACAAGCGCATCCCCGACCCCGGTCTTGGTCTTGCTCACAGCATTGGACGACGCCTCCGATTGGCTCGCGCTGCGGGCCGAGGGCTACCATGAGACAGGCAGTCCCGCCGCCTTGCTGGCCCAGCGGCTTGAGGCCCTCCTCCCTGCTCCGGTGGACGCGCCCAACCAGCTGCCTACGCCGGCGGGCTTGATTCAAGCCGAAGCGCAATTTTGGGAGTCCACCTTCAACATGGCCGGTGCCGGACTCATCACGGGCCGGTCCACCCAATTTCTGAGCGCCTTGGAGCGGGTCGGCCAGCTCGGGCCAATGCGCTCTCGGGATGAGGCCATCGGCCGAATCCACGAGGTATTGTCATCGGTGACTTGGGAGCTCAACAACCCCAAGGCCAAAGCGCTCCTAGAACTGCACACCCCCGTCTCCTTGGACTGTGGATTTGTGCACCGCATCACCCCCATTCAGCCACAGGCCTTGCTGGCCGACTTGCTCACGCTCGGCAAAGGGAACCACACTTCTGTTGGAGATGTGGTGGTCCGAAAGGACGACGGAAGCCTCATGTACCTAAGCCTGGAACTGAGTCTTCCTCAGTCGGCATCCGACACCTTGTTGCTCACCCTCCTGGACATCTCGCACCGCGTGGAATTGGAGTCCACCCTCAGGGACCATGTCAACCACCTCGAGGAGCGCGTCGAACAGCGGACCCTCCAAATCCGGCAGGCCAAGGCCAAGCTCGAATCCGAGGGCAACCAACGCCAACGGTTGGCCGACCAAGTCCGACAAAACCTGGTGCACATCACCCAAGGCGTCATCAGCGCCAAAGCCATCCTGGGCGTCGCGTTGCCCGGAAAAGAGGACCTCAGGCGGCATTTTCCGGAATCCTTGTTCATCGAGCGCCCCCGGGACATCCTCGGTGGCGACTTCCTGTTCATGGGGGAGAAAAATGGACAACGGACGCTGGCGTTGATCGACAGCACTGGACACGGCGTTCCCGGATCGATGGTCGCCCTTCTCGGTTCCATGCTCATCAACCGCGCGTTCGCTGGTTTAGAGGTCCCCACGCCCAGCGAGGTGTTGCGCGACTTCCGGCTGGCCTTTGACCAGCGCATGAACCGGCACTCCGACGTGCCTCAAATGTTTGGCTTTGATGGTGCCGTCATCACCGTGGATGCAGAAGCCCGGCAATTGCAGTTCTCCGGGGCGCGTGGCGACCTGATTCTGATTCGAGACGGACAAGCGCAGGTGATTCGGGGAACACGCGAAAGCATTGACCTCATCCAAACGGTGCGGGGCATCCCAACCGATGACGTGGCGTTCGAAACCCACGTTTTGGAGATCCAACCTGGAGACCAGGTCTACTTGGCCACCGACGGCATTCGGGACCAATTTGGTGGCGTACACGGCCGCAAACTCGGCCGCAAGCGACTGGCCGACCTGCTCGAACGGCATGCCCACCTTCCCATTTCACAGCGCGAGTCCGCGCTGCTGCAGGAATTGCTGCGCTGGAAAGGAGGCAACGCCAAAGTCGACGACGCGACGCTTGTTGGAATCGACTTGAACGCCCTTCAGGTAGGCTGACCCACCGTGCCGGGCTTCAGTCCGCGGTCGGCTGCCGCATAAATGCGCTCAATGATGTCCACCACCTTCAAGCCTTCCAAGGCGTTGGTGGTGATCCGGCCTGATCCACGCAACGTCTCATAGACGTTCTCAAAGATGTAGCCGTGGTTGGCGGCGCTGCCTTTGTAGGCGCCGTAATCGTTGGCCGGGTTGGACGGCGGAAGCTCCGGCATCTCGTAATTCTCCACGCGGCAGTATTCCACTTCATTCATGTACTGCCCACCGACTTTGACCGTGCCCTTCTCCGCCACGATGGTCAAGGCGCTTTCAAAATTGGTTTCCGCCACAGCCGTGGAGAACTGAAGCGTCCCCATTCCCCCATTGACAAAGTCAAAGGTGACCAGCCCGGAGTCCTCAAAGTCGGTGTTGTGCCCGTGGGTGAAGTCCGCAAAGCGCGCGTGGATGCCGTGGATGTCCCCGAAGAGCCAGTACAGAATGTCGATGAAGTGGCTGAATTGGGTAAACAAGGTTCCGCCGTCCAGATCCAAGGTTCCCTTCCATGGGATCTTTCCATAGTACCGGTCGTCCCGGTTCCAGAAACAGTTGACCTGGACCATGTGAATGCGGCCCAATCGGCCAGAATCAACCAGTTCCTTGAGCCAGGCGCTCGGCGGGCTGTAGCGGTTTTGCATGACGCAAAACACTTGCTTGCCCACCTCCAATGCCTTGTGCAAGACGGCCTCCCCGTCGCGCCGGTTCAGCGACATGGGCTTCTCGACGATCACGTGGTGGCCATGATCGAGGGCCATGAGCGCTTGCTCGGCATGACACCCATTGGGCGTACAGATGCACACGACATCGATTCCATCATGGGACGCCAACATGTCGGCCATGTCGGTGTGAAAGGGAATGTCCGCATCCACCCCTGTCTCTTCACGAGAACGGATGTCGCAACCCGCCACCCATTCGCAGCCTGGGTGACGCCGGATCATCTCGGCGTGGCGCTTTCCAATGTGGCCCAAGCCGACCACGGCAAAACGGAGGGGAGCTGCATTCATGCGTTCAAAATTTCAGATGGCGCGCTGGAGTGGCGCAAAAGTGGCACATTCAATCCGCACTCCATGCAGCCGCGATGTATCCCGGGACCTGAAGCATGCGACTTCCATACCAGCTGAACATCTCGCCATCCACGAGGTGGGCATCGAGCCCATCGCATTCCGCCTTGTGCGCTTCCTTGAACGGGAAGGGCTCCGTGGGCAAGAAGACTTGCTTGACCCCGGCCCGGCGGACCTCGGCCATGGACACCTCGGGGTAACGCGGCGATGCCGGCCAAGGAGACCAACCCCACCAGCGCAGAACCGATTGGATGTAGGCATCGCTGCCCGCCCACATCCAGGGGTTGCGCCACACGGCATAGGCCACACGCTGGTCGCGTCCAGGCCTCCTTTGGTTTCTCCCTTCCTCCCAGGAACGCCTTGCCTCCGCCTCCAAAGCCTGACCGCGGTCCAGAGCACCCACCAGTCGGCCGAGGTCAGACAACAGGCGAAACGCGCGTTCAACGGAACGGACATCACACACCCAACAGGGAATGCCCGCGATCTCAAGCGCCATGATGTCCTGCGCCTCATTCTCCTCGATGTTGGCGATCACCAAATCCGGCTGCAAGTCAAGAATGATGTCCACGCGCACCCCCTTGGTCCCCCCGACCCGCGTGCGTTCGCGGCGCAAATGGTCCGGGTGGATGCAGAATTTGGTCAGCCCCACAATCCGGTCTTCCACCCCGAGGTCCACGAGGGTCTCGGTCAGAGATGGCACCAGGCTGATGATGCGCTTTGGCGGACCGGAGAGGTCCATTGGAAATCCGCGGTCGTCCACCATCA
>CBFHWV010000024.1:0-7152 GCA_965659565.1 uncultured Flavobacteriales bacterium | reverse complement strand
TTTTGTCAGGCCGATGAGGCAAAGGCGACAACCTGTCAGTTGCACAGGGTGCGATTCCGCTTGGCACCGCTTTTGTCCATGCCGAGGCGTCTCCGTGACACATCAACAGCAAACAACAACCCCACATATCATGAGCAAAATCATCGGCATCGACCTCGGAACCACCAACTCTTGCGTGGCCGTGATGGAGGGCAATGAGCCCGTGGTCATCAACAACAGTGAAGGCAAGCGGACCACCCCGTCCATTGTCGGATTCGTCCAGGATGGAGAACGCAAAGTCGGCGACCCGGCGAAGCGTCAGGCCATCACCAACCCCACCAAGACCATCTACTCCGTGAAGCGGTTCATGGGTCAAATGTTCAAGGAAGTCGGCAGCGAGGCCGGCCGTGTCCCCTACGAAGTCGTGGAGGCCGACGGTGGCACCGCGCGCATCAAGATTGACGACCGGAACTACAGCCCACAGGAAATCAGCGCGATGGTCCTTCAAAAAATGAAGAAGACCGCTGAGGATTACCTCGGAACGGAGGTGACGGGCGCGGTGATCACCGTTCCCGCTTACTTCAACGACAGCCAGCGCCAGGCCACCAAAGAGGCCGGCGAGATTGCTGGCCTCGAAGTGAAGCGCATCATCAACGAGCCCACCGCTGCGGCCCTGGCCTATGGCCTCGACAAGAAGTCCACGGACCAGAAGATCGTGGTGTTCGACCTCGGCGGCGGAACGCACGACGTGAGCATCCTCGAACTCGGTGACGGCGTCTTCGAGGTGCTGTCCACAGACGGTGACACCCACCTCGGTGGCGACGACTTCGACCAGGCCATCATCGACTGGCTGGTGGAGGAGTTCAAGTCGGAGAATGGTGGACTCGACCTCAGCAAGGACCCCATGGCCCTTCAGCGCTTGAAGGAGGCCGCGGAGAAGGCCAAGATTGAATTGAGCAGCACCAACAGCACGGAAATCAACCTGCCCTACATCATGCCGGTCGACGGCGTGCCCAAGCACTTGGTCCGCTCCATGAGCCGCTCCAAGTTCGAGCAGCTGACCGACGCGCTGGTGAAGCGCACGATCGAGCCGTGCCAAACCGCCCTCAAAGCGGCCGGATTGAGCTCCAGCGACATCGACGAGGTCATCCTCGTGGGTGGCTCGACCCGCATCCCTGCCGTTCAAGAAGCCGTGACCTCCTTCTTCAGCAAGGAGCCTTCCAAAGGCGTCAACCCCGATGAGGTGGTCGCTGTCGGCGCCGCCATCCAAGGCGGGGTCTTGAGCGGTGACGTGAAAGACGTCCTCTTGCTCGACGTGACCCCCCTCTCCCTCGGCATCGAGACCATGGGCGGCGTGATGACGAAGCTGATTGAAGCCAACACCACCATCCCGACCAAGAAGAGCGAGACCTTCTCTACGGCAGCGGACAACCAGCCGAGCGTGGACATCAACGTCCTGCAAGGCGAGCGCTCCATGGCCGCAGACAACCGGTCCATCGGCCGCTTCCAGCTGTCCGACATCCCGCCCGCCCCGCGCGGTGTGCCGCAAATCGAGGTGTCCTTTGACATCGACGCCAACGGCATCATCAACGTGAGCGCCAAGGACAAGGCCACCGGCAAGGAGCAGAACATCCGCATCGAGGCCTCCAGCGGCCTCAGCGATGAGGAAATCCAGCGCATGAAGGACGAAGCCGCAGCCAATGCTGACGCCGACCAGGCCGCCAAGGAAAAGGTGGAGGTCTTGAACCAGGCCGACAGCCTCGTCTTCCAAACGGAGAAGCAGCTGAAGGAATTCGGGGACAAGCTTCCCGAGGACAAGAAGGCCCCGATCGAGGCAGCCATCGCCACGCTCAAGGAGGCCCACGCCGCTCAGGACATCGACGGCTGCAAGGCCGGCATCGAAGGCCTGAACCAGGCGTTCTCCGCTGCAAGCGAGGAGATGTACAAGGCCAGCCAGGAGGCCGGTGCCGGCGCAGGTCCGGAGGCCGGTCAAGATGCAGGCCAGGCCGGTGACGAAGAGGTCACCGACGTGGACTTCGAGGAAGTCAGCGAGGAGAAGTGATCCCGCGCAACATGCGAAAGAAAGGCGGCCCGATTGGGGTCGCCTTTTTTATTGGACCGCGGAGAACCGGGGCCGTTGTCCGCTGTTCCTTTGCCCGAGGCCATGACACCGGACGACACTGCCCCAGAAACCCCAACGCCAGCCGTTGGGCCCCATGAGCGCTGGCGCCGGCGCTCCGGATGGATATTGGTGGCCATTGGCATTCTGACCGCTCTGGCCGGGTGGCGCGCCTCCCAAATCGGCTTCAATTACGACTTCGAAGCGTTCTTCCCTGAAGGCCAACCCGAGACGGCCTTTTACCTCCAATTCCGAGAGGCCTTCAGCACGGACAACGACTTCATCCTCGTGGGGCTGAAAGCCGAAAACGGGGTGTTTGACGCGGATTTCCTGCGCGCCACGCGCCAACTGGCGGCGGCATTGGACAGCGTGGATGGGGTGACCGGAGTGCTGGACCCGACCGACCTGTCCCTGCCCGTTCGCGACCCGGTGTTGGGCATGGTCTTCGAACGGCCCCTGCTGCGGTGGGACCAGCCCGAACACCACGCCACCGACAGCGCCTACATCTGGAGGGACCCACAATGGGTGGGGACTGTGTTCAGCGAAGACGGGCGCAGCTTGGCCTTGACCCTCCTTCAGACCCCGATGCTGTCCAAGGAAGGCTGCGATCGGATTGCCGCAGACACCGATGCCGTCCTGGCCGAATGGAAAGCCGCGCAGCGCGCCCGTGGACTTGAGGTGGAATGCCACCGTGCTGGCCGCGCGCACGCCCAAGTTCACTACGTCAGCGTCATGGAACGCGAAGTGGCTTTGTTTGTCGGATTGGGTCTCCTTCTGTTGATCACCTTCCTGTTTGTCGCCTTCCGGACCTGGTGGGGCATTGTCATCCCGTTGACGGTCATCCTGCTGAGCGGACTCGGGACGCTGGCCTTCATGGAGGTCACCGGCAAAGGCATCGACATCATGACCGTCGTGTTGCCGACCATCATCTTTGTGGTGGGCATGAGCGATGTGGTGCACATCATCACGCGCTACCTCGACGAGCTGCGGGCGGGACTGCCCCCTTTCCCGGCCCTCCGCAAGGCCTTCCGCGAAGTGGGCCTCGCCACCTTCCTCACATCGCTGACCACAGCCATTGGCTTCCTCACCCTGCTTTCCTCGGCCATCGGGCCGATTCGGGAGTTCGGCCTGTACACCGCGGCAGGGGTATTCATCGCCTTCGGATTGGCCTTCAGCCTGCTGCCCGCCGTGCTGTTGCGCACCGACGCGCCCATCCGCCACGCCGCAGGCCCCGAGGACAGCAGCGCGTCACCGTGGACCCCTTGGCTGTCCCGGTGGTTCATCCGCATCGTCCGCTACCGAAAAGCCATCCTCGGCGCCACGGTGGTCCTGACCGGGCTCAGTCTGTGGCTGCTCAGCGGCATTGTGGTCAACAACTACCTCCTCGAAGACCTGCGCGCGGACGATCCGCTGCGACAGGAGTTCAACTTCTTCGAACGCGATTTCTCCGGGGTGCGGCCTTATGAATTGGCCCTCCGCTTTGAGCCTGGCCAAGAGACGATGGCTTTGCCCGGGGTGCTGGCGGCGGTGGACAGCGTCGAAACGTGGCTGGCCGAAGAGGTCGGCGCCGGAAGCGTCCTCGGCCCCGCCTCGTTGGCCCGCACCGCACACCGGCTGTTCAACGGAGACCGTCCTTCGGCCGACCGAATCCCAGAAGGCCCGGCACTCTCCCGTCTGCTCGACCGCCTCAACAAACTCGACCGCCGAACTTCGGACGACAATGGAGCCGGATGGAGCGCCGCGGTGCGCGACGGCCTTGGGCTGGCGAGAATCACCGCCAAGACGGCCGACCTGGGCGCGAACGTCCTTGCTGAACGAAACACGCGTTTCCTGGAACGGGTAGACACCTACCTCGACGACACCTTCGAAACCCCGCCCTTCTCGGTCGAAGTCACCGGCACCGCCAACCTGATCGACCTCAACAACCGCTTTCTGGCCTCCGACATGGTGCTCGGCCTCCTCATCGCCTTTGGCATGGTGGCCCTCATTGTCGGACTGCTGTTCCGGAGCCTGCGCATGACGCTCATTTCCTTGGTGCCGAATGTGCTGCCCCTGTTGTTCATCGCCGGCTTCATGGGCGCATTGAACATCGACTTGAAGGTCTCGACCTCCATCATCTTCACCATCGCCTTCGGCATCGCCGTGGACGATACCCTGCACTTCCTGGCCAAATACCGCATTCTGCTCCAACAAGGCCGACAGCCGATTTGGGCGCTCCGGCGAACCTTCCTCGCCACGGGCAAGGCGATCATCATCACCTCCATCATCCTCTGTGGCGGGTTCGCCACGCTGATGCTCAGCAGCTTCGAGGGCACCTTCCACATCGGCCTGCTGGTCTCGCTGACCCTGTGCTTTGCCGTGGTGGTGGATTTGGCGGTGCTTCCCCTCCTCCTCCTGCCGCGGCGCGCTTAACTTGGAGCCATGCTCCCCCGCCGCATCTTCCTCCGTCGGGCCGCTGCCATGGCGGCCGTCCTTGGCGTCGACCCCACCCGCCTGCTCCGTGCCTACACAGCCCCACTGTCGGCCGTGCCGATGAAAGGCGAGCGGTTCAAGGGCGGGCACATGCTCGCGACGTGGAACCACGGCCTCGTGTCCAACGCGGAAGGATGGCGTCAAATGCAGCAAGGCGGTTCTGCCCTCGATGCCGTTGTGGAAGGCACGGCTCTGGTCGAGAGTGACCCCACCGGAACCAGCGTCGGCCTGGGCGGTCGGCCGGACCGGTCTGGGCGCGTGACGCTGGATGCCTGCGTCATGGATGCAGAAGGCCATGCCGGCGGCGTGTGCTTTCTCGAAGACATCGAACACCCCGTGCGCGTGGCGCGGGCCGTCATGGAGGACACCCCGCACGTCCTGCTCGCCGGCGATGGCGCCCGGGATTTCGCCCTCGCCAAGGGATTCGAAGCGCGCAACTTGTTGACGGAAGACAGCCGAAAGGCCTGGGAGGAATGGCGCCAAAGCGCCCAGTACAAGCCGATCATCAACGTGGAGAACCACGACACCATCGGCATGATTGCACAGGACCTGAACGGCCGGTTGGCCGGCGCGTGCACCACCAGCGGCCTGGCATACAAGCTCCGCGGCCGTGTGGGCGACAGCCCCATCATCGGGGCAGGCTTGTTCGTGGACGACGAGGTCGGCGCCTGCACCGCGACCGGATTGGGCGAAGCCGTCATGAAAACGCTTGGCTCCTTCCTCGTGGTGGAACTCATGCGACAAGGCGCCTCTCCGGCCGAAGCTTGCCTGGAGGCCGTGGAACGGATTTCGCGCAAGATGCCCGTCGACGACGTCCAAGTCGGCTACCTCGCCATGGACACCCAAGGCAACGCGGGTGCCCAGGCCATCCACGGCGGCTTCAACTACGCCCGAAGCGTGGGCGACCAAACTGAACTCATCGACGCCCCTTCGTTGCGCTGAACATGGCAAGCCAGCCCTCCTCCCTCTCGAGCAAACGCGGCAACCTGGCCGGCTTGTGGACTTTGGCCCGCCCGGTGAACGTCGCCATCGCCGCTGCCACGTTTCTCCTGCTCAAATTCGGTTGGTTGGCGCGGTGGGACAACGGCGCCTTGGCCGGCAACCTGACCGGTTGGCCCTTGGTTGAGGGCATGCTCGTGGTCGCCCTCTTGATGACGTCGGGCAATTGGATCAATGCCTACTTCGACGTACAAGAGGACCGAATCAACCGGCCTGACCGTGCGCTCGTAGGTCGCAGCGTGAAGCGCCGGGTCTTGATTGTCGCACACCAAGTGGTCAATGGGGCCGGATTGTTGATCGCCGCCCACTTGAGCTGGACCCTTCAAACCTGGACACCGCTGTGGATGGCGGGAGGCATTTCCTACATCCTCTGGCAATACAGCGCCAGGTGGAAATCCACCCCCCTGTTTGGCAATGTGGCAGTGGCCGCCCTGCTTGGCATGGTGCCCTTGTGGCTGGCAGCCCTGGAGGCCCCTATGGCGTCCGATGTCATCCGTCCGCGCCTGTGGGTATACCTGAGTGGGTATGGTGCACTGGCCATGGGCGTGGGTCTGGTCCGCGAATTGGCGAAGGATGCCATGGACATCGAGGGCGACCGGCTGGCCGGCAAACACACGTTGGCCGTGCGCCGGGGAGAATCCGTGATCCGGTCATGGTGCATTCGGTTGCTCCTCACCATCGCAGTGGGCTATGCTGGTGGCGTCTTGGTCTGGTCCAATCCACTGCATGAAGCCATGTTGTGGATGGCCCCCCTGCCGTTTTGCCTCCACGCCTTCGTGGTGTTGTCCCGCCCCAATCCAAAGTGGTCCACCTTATCCAGGTCCATGCTGCTGACCTTGATGGCAGGCGGCCTGCAATGCCTATGGATTCCGGTCTGAAGGCCGTTGACCTGCCCGCATCTTGAGGGTTGGGTTCACATTGCGTTAACCCTGAAGTGCATTATCACTCATATCGGGGCGGGTGGCTTAACACAAAGCCCGAAAAGGGGGCGACGTGTTTCACAATCGGATAAAATGACTTGAACGGTGAGGCGAAACCTGGCGGACAGTTTTGAAGCGGATTTCTCCACTTAGTCAACCATTCAACCAAACCATGAGAACCATTCTCTCTTTGCTGGTCATGCTCGTCTCCACATTCGGAGCCATGGCACAAGGCACGGTTCAGGTCACCGGGAGCACCGGAACCACAACCTGGACATCCAACAACACATACATCCTAGACGGCTACGTCTTTGTCAGTGCAGGACAGACCCTCACCATTGAAGCCGGCACCGTGATCAAGGGTGCCGCAGGTAGCGGTGTAGATGCTGCAGCCCTGATCGTGGCCAAAGGCGGTCAGATCTTCGCCAACGGAACGGCAGACGCCCCCATCATCATGACCTATGAGGCCGACCCGCTCGACGGTTCTGTGGCCTACGACACCCGCGGCCAGTGGGGTGGCCTCATCATCCTCGGTGATGCCTCCACCAACTTCGGAGGGCCTGCCCAAATCGAGGGCATTCCCGCCGACAATGACCAGGCGATCTACGGGGGCAGCAACGACGCCGACAACTCCGGTGTTCTCTCCTACGTCTCCGTTCGCCA
>CBFHWV010000023.1:0-25125 GCA_965659565.1 uncultured Flavobacteriales bacterium | reverse complement strand
CGGCTGGACGTCACCACCGACGACAACAAGGTTCCCACCTCCATCCGCTGGTCGGCCAGCGATGCCGGCATCTCCAATGCGGAGGCCAAGGCCTTTGCACTCAGCGTCTGGAATGGCCGCGAAGCGCTCCACATCGACCTCTGGGACAAGGACATGACCGTCGAAGAGATGAAGGTGTTCGTGTGCCAGTCCATGATGACCCTCGCGGACGCCTTGGAGCGGTCCACGCAGGACGAGCGCGCCGCTGGCGCCATTCGGGGGTTCACCTCGGAGCTGGCAGAGCGCATCGGCGTGGGGCCGGCCGCGGACTGATCAGGCGTCCTCCTCTGGCGGCTTCCGGTAAATCGGGTTGGTCTGGGCAATGAAGCCCAAGACGTCCTGGCGGCCATCCCCTTTCTCGGAAGACGTGATGAAATGGGGCGGCATGGCAGCCCATTGCTTCAGCATCCGCTCCGTGTAGCGCGGCAGAAAGGCCTCCCGCTCGGCGATGGTGAGCTTGTCGACCTTGGTGAAGATCATGGCGAACGACAGCCCGTTTTCCGCCATCCACACCATGAAGTCCAGGTCAATCTTCTGCGGGGGCAGGCGCGCGTCGATCAGCATCATGATGCACATCAGATTCTCGCGTTTGGTGAGGTACTCCTTCGACGTGCGCTCCCACGACTTGCGGTCCTTCTTGGACACCTTGGCGTAGCCGATGCCCGGCAGGTCGACGAGGTACCACTCGCGCCCAGCGGTGCTCATCGAGAAGTGGTTGAGGAGCTGCGTCTTGCCGGGGGTGGAGCTGGTCTTGGCCAGCGCCTTGCGCCCGGTGAGCATGTTGATCAACGAACTCTTGCCCACGTTGGACCGCCCGATGAAGGCGTACTCCGGCCGGTCCGCCTTGGGGCACTCCTGCCGCTTGGCGCTGGACTTGACGAATTGCGGATCGTCAACCGAGTATTCCGCGGCGCTCATACCAATCAGAAAGGATGCGGTTGAACGGCTCCGGGTGCTCCATCATCGGCGCGTGCCCGCACTTGTCAATCCAGTGGAGGTCGGCATCGGGAAGCAGGGCCTGGAACTCATCGGCCACTTCAGGTGGCGTGATGGTGTCGTTGCGACCCCAGATGAGACAGGTCGGCTGGGTCATCGCGGGCAGGTCCTTCGCCATGTTGTGGCGGATGGCACTCTTGGCGATGGCGAGAATGCGCAGCACGCGGTTGCGGTCATTGACGATGGCAAAGCACTCGTCGACCAGATCTGGCGTCGCGTGCTTCGGATCGTAAAAGGTCTCGCCCACCTTGTTGCGGATGAACTCCTTGTCCTCGCGGCGGGGGAAGCTGCTGCCAAACGCGTTTTCGTACAGGCCGCTGCTCGCCGTGAGGGTGAGTGAGGCCACGCGGTCGGGGTTGCGCTTGGTGTAAATCAACCCGACATGGCCACCGAGGGAATTGCCGAGCAGGTGGACTTTCTCGAGGCCGAGGTGGTCAATGAATTTCTCGACGTGCTTGCACAGGGTCTTGGCACTGGTGGTCGCGAGCGGCAAGTCGTACAACGGGAGCATCGGAATGATGACCCGCATTTTTCCTGCGAAATGGGCGAAGAGGTGCTCGAAGTTGCTGAGCGCCCCAAAGAGGCCGTGTAACAACACGAGCGGCGTGCCCTCCTCAGCACTCTGGACATAGCGAAAATCGCCGGAGGTAATCAGATCCTGTTCCATGGGGCTTATACGTCAAAGAAAGGGACAAGGAACCCCACCTCCGGGTTCAACAGCCGGGTCAATGAAGTGGAATCTGTGGACAACCCCTGCTGGTTGAATTGTTGAAGGCCATCAACACCCCACTTTCTCCCACCCGCATCCCACCCCTCGAAAAAGGACTCCAAGGCATTCATTTTCAATCATCCACAGATTTTAAATGGCGTTATCCACCATGCGCCATGTGAAGACTTTTTCAACAAAGTGTCGGATTGTGGGGTCTAGTGGGGATTCGTGGGATAAAGCGGCTACTTTTGGATGGGCAAGTGCCCATTGAATCATGCTCAACCTCCTCGGGGAATACCACTGTCGGATCGACGCCAAGGGACGCGTCAGCTTCCCGGCCAAACTGCGGAAGCAGTTGGACCGGGTGCTGCACGATGGTTTGGTGGTCAACCGCGACATTTTCGAGGGGTGCCTGGTCATCTACCCCAAGCCCGAATGGGACAAGGTCAACGCCGAGATGGCGCGCCTCAGCCGCTATGACCGCAGCCACCAGCTCTTCCAGCGGAAATTCATGAAAGGGGCCACCCTCGTGGAGGTCGACAGCGCGGGACGCCTGCTTGTCCCTGCGGCCCTGCTTGGTCACGCTGGTCTGGAGTCCGGCCAACCCGGAGACTGCGTGGTCACCGGCCTGGGCGAGAAGATTGAAGTGTGGTCCAAGGCCCGCTTCGAGGCCCAAGTCCTCGGAGAAGAGGACGATTTCGACTTCGGCGCCCTCGCCGAAAAAGTGCGCCGGGACATCGAGCCCGGCGGCAACGCCAACGACGCAGCACGCAACTGATGGAGTCCACGTACCACGTCCCCGTGCTGTTTGACGCCTCCCTCGACGGAATGGCCCTGCAGCCCGGCGGAACTTACGTGGACTGCACTTTTGGTGGAGGCGGACACAGCCGCGGCATCCTCAATCAGCTTGGACCTGACGGCCGCCTCTTCGGATTCGATTGCGACCCCGACGCGGCCAACAACGTACCTGACGACCCGCGCTTTCAACTCATCCCCGAGAATTTCCGGTTCGCCGCCAACTTTTTGCGCCTGCACGGCGTGAAACAGGTCGACGGCATTTTGGCCGACCTCGGGGTCAGCTCCCACCAGTTCGATGCCGAAGAACGCGGGTTCAGCATCCGCGGAGATGGCGAGCTCGACATGCGGATGGACCCCCGTCTTGCAGAAGGCGCAGACGCCTTGCTCCGGCGCATGGAAGCCGGGGAATTGACCCAGCTGCTCCGGCAATACGGCGAGCTCCAGCAACCCCACAAAGCGGCGCGGGCCATCCTCAACGCATTGGCAGAACAGCCGGCCGGGACCCTGTCGACCAGTTGGCTCCAGGACACCCTGTCCCCATTGGCCCCACCCAACAAGCGGAACCAATACCTCGCCCAGGCCTTCCAGGCGTTGCGCATTGCTGTCAATGACGAACTCGGCGCGCTGGAGGACCTGCTCAAGGCCAGCCTCCAATTGCTGGTACCGGGTGGCCGCCTGGTCGTCATCAGCTACCACAGCCTGGAGGACCGCATGGTCAAGCGGTTCATGCGCGCCGGCAATCTGGCGGGCGAGATCCAGAAGGACTTCCACGGACGGGCCCTCGTGCCGTTCGACAAGGTCACCGGCAAGGCCATTGTGGCCGACGCCGAAGAAATGGTGCGCAATCCCCGCTCCCGCAGCGCCCGCCTTCGGGTGGCTGCCCGCAACGCCCTCGCCGCATGATGTGGAATCGCGGAAAAAAAGGCGCCGGAAAGAAGGCCAACCGGCGGTTGACCCCCGAGGAAATGCAAGCCCGCAGCGTGGCCCCCACTCCGAAGAAGGGCCGGAAAGGCAAGCCCGGACGCGGCCACGTCAAGCCCCTCGACACCCCGGCTGCGGACCACCCTTCCCGCACCCAACGACAGCGGCGCACCAACCCGATCAGCCGCGCCTTCCGACGTGGCTTTGATCCCATTCGGCGGTCCTTGACCGGAGAATGGCTCGGCGCACCGGACGTCCTCCGCCACCTGCCCTTCGCCGCCTTCCTCGGCCTTCTCTTCATCGGGTACATCTACCTGCAGTACCGCTACGAATACGACGAACGCGCCATCAAAGAGGGGCGCAAGGAATTGCGCAACCTCCGCCACCACGAGCAAGCCTTGCGTGGGCGCTTTGAGTCCCAATTGCAACGGAGCCGGCTCGACGAAGCCATGGCCGACATCGACCTCGCCGCTCCCGACACTCCGCCCCGCATCCTCCCAGACGCCACCACCCCATGAGCCGCACCCAGCACTTCGCTTCCAAGGCGTGGCTCCTGTTCATCGCCTTTGCCGTTTTCGGACTCGCCATCGTGGTGCGCATCGCCCTGGTCCAACTGGACCCCGAGCACGCCGCCGGAAAGGCCATGTTGCCCCAATTGAGCACCATCGAACCCGAACGGGGCCGCATCCTCTCTGCGGAGGGACACCTGCTGGCCGCCAGCGTGCCCCGGTTCGACGTCCATTGGGACCCCACCGTCATCGACACCGCGCCAGAAAAAGCCGCCTTCCTGACCGAATTGCCTGGCCTGGCCGAAGCATGTGCCCGTGAATTCGGCAAGCGCAGCGCTTCCGGATGGCGCGACTTCCTGCTCGCAGCGCACCGGGATGGCACCAGCCGTTACGTGCCGATTGCCCGCAACGTCGAATGGGACCGCCGCCAAACCGTGGAAGATTTCCCATGGATCGAAGGGCGCAGCCAGAACCATTCCGGGTTCATGTTCAATGAGAAACCCCGCCGCGACAAACCCTTCAGCCCCTTGGCCAACCGGACCATCGGCTTGCACCGTCCCGAAGGCAACAGCGTCGGCATCGAAGCGGCCTACGACTCGGCCTTGTCGGGACGTGCCGGGCAACGGTGGATGCGCCGGATTCACGGCAACTACTGGATCCCCGCCACCGACGACTTTGTCCGGGCGCCCGAACCCGGCCTCGACGTTCGAACCACCTTGGACTTGCGCACCCAAGACGTGGCTTCCGACGCCTTGCGCGCCCAATTGAACCACCATGAGGCGGAGTGGGGCTGTGCTGTGGTGCTGGAAGTGGCCACAGGCAACGTGGTGGCCATCGCCAACCTCACCCGTGACCCCGACTCTGGGGTCTGCAGCGAGAGCTACAATTACGCCTTGGGGTCGGCAGTGGAACCCGGCTCGACGTTCAAATTGGCCAGCCTGATGGCCCTCCTCGAAACGGGCCGCATCCAGCCCACCGACACCGTCGACACCGGAGATGGCGCGTACAAGCCGTCGCGCGGATGCTCCAAAATGACCGACACGAGCCATCCGCAAGGCGGGTACGGCTTGCTTCGGCTCGAGGAAGTGTTTGAACGCAGCTCCAACGTGGGCACTGCCAAAGCCGTGCAACAGGTGTTCGCCGAGGACCCCCAAGCCTGGCTCGACGCCCTTTCCGACATCGGCATTGGCCGGAAACTCGGCATCAAGCTGGCCGGAGAAGGCACACCCACCGTACACAAGTCGACCAAGGAGCGCACGTGGAGTGCCTGCTCCTTGACCTCGATGTCCATTGGGTACGAAGTGGCCATGACCCCCCTGCAAACCGCAGCATTCTACAATGCGGTGGCTGCAGATGGCCGGCTCATCCGGCCGCGTTTCGCCGATGCCTTGCTCGACGGAACCCAGGTGGCAGAGGCCTTCCCCGTGCACGTCTTGCAGGAACGCATCGCCAGCCGCCCCACGCTGTCGGCCTTGCGCAGCATGATGGAACTCGTCTGCCTCCCAGGCGGCCACGGCACGGCAGAGGACATTTTCCGCGACCGGCCCTACCGCGTCGCAGGCAAGACCGGCACCGCCCGCGCCAGCCAGCCTGGCGGTGGCTACCAGGGACACCGCGGCTCTTTCGTGGGGTACTTCCCTGCTGAACGCCCGGCTTACACCATCGCCGTGGTCGTCCAGCGGCCCACCAAATTCGGGTACTACGGCGGCGTGGTGGCTGCACCGGTTTTCCGCGCCATTGCGGACCACCTCTACGGAACACAGCCCGAACTCGCCCGCCGCGAGGGCCAGCCCCTCACCGAGCGCCCACGGCTGCCCGTGTCCATGAATGGCGACTGGGCCACACTCCGTGCGCTGTACGCCGAATTGGGCGTGCCCTTTGTCCTCGATACGGCAGGGCGCGGATCCGAGGTGACCCACGTCGCCGCCAGCACTGGCGAAGACCTCGTCACCCTCGCTGCCCGCCGCATTCCCGAAACCGCCGTCCCTGATGTCCGCGGCATGTCCCTCCGGGACGCCCTTCAATTGCTCGAACGCCGCGGACTTCAGGTGACCATTGAAGGGCGCGGCACGGTCCGTCGCCAGAGCCTCGCCCCCGGCACATCGCCTCAGAACGGCCAAACCATCCTGCTCGAACTCTCATGAAGATCTTGAAGGACATCCTTTATGGAGCGCGCATCTCTGAAGTCGCTGGTTCGACCCACATCGCCGTCGAATCCGTGGTCGCCGACAGCCGGCAGGTCAAACCCTTTGGCTGCTTCGTGGCCATCCCGGGCACCGCAGTCGACGGCCACGACCACATCCCCAGCGCCATCCGCGCCGGAGCCGCCGCCATCGTGTGCGAGCGGCTGCCGGGCGAAGAGGAGCGGAGCGACCAGGTCGTCTACATCCAGGTGGAGAACGCCCGCGAAGCCTTGGGACACCTCGCCGCCAACTTCCACGACAACCCCGGCGAGCGCCTCAAGATTGTGGCCATCACGGGGACCAATGGCAAAACGACCGTCGCCACCCTGCTCCACCGCCTCGCGCGCATGTTTGACCGCAAGGCGGGATTGGTGAGCACCGTGGAGAACCGCATCGCAGACCGCGTTGTGCCGGCCACGCACACCACCCCCGACCCAGTGGGCCTGCAACAGCTGTTCGCCGACATGCTCGATGCCGGCTGCACCCATTGTTTCATGGAGGCGAGCTCGCATGCCCTCGACCAGCATCGGCTCGCAGGGACGCCCTTGACCGGCGCGGTCTTCACCAACATCACACACGACCACCTGGACTATCACGGCGATTTCAACGCCTACATCGGCGCGAAGAAATCCCTCTTCGACGGCCTGCCCGCCTCCGCATTCGCCCTGACCAACGCCGATGCCCGACATGGCGACACGATGGTCCAAGGCACGCGCGCCCGGGTCGTCACCTACGGCACCCACCAAGTGGCCGACCACAAGGCCCGCATCGTGGAGAACGGCCTCGGCGGCCTCCAACTCCACCTCGACGGACAAGACCTCTACACACGGCTCATCGGCGACTTCAATGCGGCCAACCTCACCGCCGTCTACGCCGTCGCCCGTGAGCTCGGCTGGAACAGCATGGACACCTTGACCCACCTGTCCATGCTCGACGCCCCAGCGGGCCGGATGCAACAGGTGCGCGCCGGCCAGGGTGAGGTGCACGCCATTGTCGATTACGCGCACACCCCCGACGCCTTGCGCAAGGTGCTCGAGACCCTCCGTACCGTCCGGTCTGCCGGGCCCATGGCCGGTGTTGGAGGAGAATCCCGCATCCTGTGCGTGGTCGGCTGCGGCGGAGACCGGGACCGGACCAAGCGCCCCATCATGGCCCAAACCGCGGCGGACCTGGCGGACTGGGTGGTGTTGACCTCCGACAACCCCCGCAGCGAGGACCCCAACGCCATCCTCGACGACATGCGCGCCGGGCTGGACCCCGTGCAGATGCGCAAGGTGACTGCCAATGCGGACCGCGCAGAGGCCATCCGCACCGCGTGCATGCAAGCCGCTCCCGGAGATGTCATCCTCGTCGCTGGCAAAGGCCACGAGAAGTACCAAGAGATCGCCGGCGAACGCCATCCGTTCGACGATGTCGCCGTGCTCACCGAGTCCTTGAACGCCCTCACCCGCTGATCGATGTTGTACCACCTCTTCGACCACCTCCAGCAGATTGCGGACGTTCCCGGCGCCGGCCTGTTCCAATACATCAGCTTCCGCGCCGCCGCCGCCGCCCTGCTCTCCCTGCTGGTCTCCATCTTGCTCGGCAAGCGCATCATCGAGTGGCTCCAACTCAAGCAGGTGGGCGAGATTGTGCGCGACCTCGGGCTCGAGGGGCAAATGCAGAAGCAAGGAACGCCCACCATGGGCGGCATCATCATCCTGAGTGCCATCCTCCTTCCAACCCTGCTGCTCGCCGACCTCACCAACATCTACATCCAGTGCATGCTGCTGGTGACCGTGCTGCTCGGCGGCATCGGCTTCATCGATGACTACATCAAGGTCTTCCGGAAAAACAAGGAGGGCCTGGCCGGCAAATTCAAGGTCGTCGGCCAAGTGGGCGCCAGCTTCCTCGTGGCCGCCATGTTGTTCTGGAGCCCGCAGGTCCGGGTCAAGGAAGCCGTCCCGGCCACCACGGCTGAGGCCATCGCCCAAGGCGTGGAGGACACCGACGGCGACGGCTGGGTGCGCGTTGAGCGCCGGTCGATGAAGACCACCATCCCCTTTGTCAAGGACAACGAATTCGACTACGCCCGTCTGACCGACTGGGCCACCGACTCCCCGTGGGCGCGGTTCGCCGTCTTTGCCCTCATCGTCGTCTTCATCGTCACGGCGGTGTCCAATGGGGCCAACCTGACCGACGGCATGGACGGGTTGGCGACCGGGACCAGCGCCATCATCGGCCTGACCCTGGCCATCCTCGCCTACGTGTCGGGCAACGCCGTCTTCAGCGACTATCTCAACGTCCTGTTCATCCCAGACAGCGGCGAGCTCGTGGTGTTCATCGCCGCCTTTGTGGGGGCCTGCATCGGGTTCCTCTGGTACAATGCGTACCCCGCCCAGGTCTTCATGGGCGACACGGGCAGCCTCGCGCTCGGCGGCATCATCGCCACGTTTGCCATCGCCATTCGCAAGGAGCTCCTCATCCCCGTGCTCTGCGGGATTTTCCTGATCGAAAACCTCAGCGTGGTGATCCAGGTGGCCTGGTTCCGCCACACCAAAAAGAAATACGGCGAGGGACGGCGGATTTTCCGGATGTCGCCCTTGCACCACCACTACCAGAAGGGCGGCATGCCCGAGAGCAAGATCACCGCGCGCTTCTGGATTGTCGGCATCCTGCTGGCCGTCATCACCATCGTCACCCTCAAGGTCCGCTGATGTACGACCGCGTCACCATACTCGGTGCCGGCGAAAGCGGTGAAGGGGCAGCCAAGCTGTGCCGCAGCCTCGGTGTGTCCTGTCGGGTGACGGACGCCGGGTCCATCGACCCTGCCCGCAAAGCCCGCTTGACCGCGATGCATGTGGAAGTCGAAGAAGGCGGCCATGACCTCCAAGCCCTGGTCGATTCTGACCTCGTGGTCAAGTCCCCGGGGGTGCCCCCTTCGGCCGCCCCCCTCCAGCGCGCCCGCGAAGCCGGCGTCGAAGTGGTGGGCGAGCTCGAATTCGCCGCCCGCCACACCTCGGGCCGCATCGCCGCCGTGACGGGCACCAACGGCAAGACCACCACCACCGCTTTGTTGCACCACCTGCTGGTCACCGGTGGCCGGGATGCCGGCTGCGCAGGCAACATCGGCGACAGCTTTGCCGGGGCCGTGGCAGATGCCCGCCAGCGTCCGGAAGGCGACCGCGACATCTGGGTCGTGGAGGCCTCCAGCTTTCAGCTCGAGGACACGGTCAGGTTTCGGCCGGACGTGGCCTTGCTGCTCAACCTCACCCCGGATCACCTTGACCGCCACGGCGATGTCACAGGCTACGGGGATGCCAAATGGAACATCACGTCGCGCCAAACGGCCGACGACCACCTCATCGTCAATGCCGACGACCCCGGACTCCGCAAGCTGCGAAGCCGCCGGACCACTGCGGCCACCATTCACGCCTTCACCGCGGATTCCGCGGCAGACCTCGGCGCGACCCTGGCCGCCCACACCCTTGACACACAACGATTCACCTTCACCAACCCCTCCCTGAACATGAGCATCCAGGAACTCGCCCTCCAAGGCAAACACAACCTCTACAACTCCATGGCCGCCGGTGTCGCCGCCCGCCTCTTCGACCTGTCCGACGCGAACCTGCGCGAAGGCCTGCAGCATTTCCGCAACATCGAGCACCGCCTCGAGCGCGTCGCCGATGTCAACGACATCCGCTTCATCAACGACAGCAAGGCGACCAACGTCAATGCCGCCTGGTACGCCCTCGACAGCATGACCCGGCCCACCATCTGGATCGCCGGTGGCGTGGACAAGGGCAACGATTACACCGAGCTCATTCCGCTGGTCGGCGAAAAGGTGCACACGCTGATCTGCCTCGGCAAGGACAACGCCAAGCTCAAAAAAGCCTTTGGCACAGCCGTGTCCCGCATTTTCGAGGTGGAGAGCGCCGAAGAAGCCGCCATCATGGGCTACAACCTCGGCCGACCTGGCGACGCCGTGCTGCTGTCACCGGCCTGCGCGAGTTTTGACCTCTTCTCCTCCTATGAGGAGCGTGGCCTCCGGTTCAAGAGCGGCGTCCGTTCCCTCTGAGCATGACCGGCGGGCTGACCGACTTCATCTCCGAACGCCTCCAAGGTGACCGCGTCATCTGGGTGGTCGTGTTCCTGTTGGTGCTCACCTCCACGGTCAGCGTCTACTCCGCGAGCGCGACCCTCGCATGGAAGGCGGGCGGGGATTCCGTGGGCGTCCTCGTGCGACACGTGGCCCTGCTCGCCGTCGGTGTCGGGGCCATGTGGGGCATCCACAACTTCCGGTTTGCCTGGTTTTCGCGGCTGAGCCAGCTCGGCATCCACATCTCAATGGCGCTCTTGCTCATGGCGCTGTTGGTGGGCGCCGAGGTCAATGACGCCAAGCGCTGGGTGGACGTGGCCGGTTTCCGGTTCCAACCCTCCGACATGGCCAAAGTGGCCCTGGTGGCCTATGTCGCCCGCATGCTCGACCGCAACCGGCTCTTTCTGCACGACTGGTCCAAGGGCGTCCAGCCCATCGTGATCTACATCGCGTTGACCTGCGCGCTGATCCTGCCGGCCGACTTCTCTACCGCGGCACTGCTGGCGGTGGTCTGTTTCCTGCTGATGGTCATCGGCGGCGTGTCCACCCGCAACCTGCTCATCACGGCGGGCATCGGGGGTGGGCTTGTCCTGCTGGTGGTCGCCCTCGGCGCGGCGGCCCCGGGGCTGTTCCCCCGATTTGGCACCTGGGTCGCCCGAACCATGGGGTTCTTCGGGGGCGAAGGCGGATCGGACAGCACCCAAATCGACTTTGCCCTCCAGGCCATCCACGAAGGAGGCCTGCTCCCCCACGGACCGGGATCGGGCGTCAGCCGCAACGCCATGCCCGTGGCCTACGCCGACATGATCTACGCCTTCATCATTGAAGAATGGGGGCTGCTGCTGGGCGGCTTTGGATTGGTGCTGCTGTACCTCATTCTGTTTTCAAGGGCCATCCGCATCGGCACCCGATGCCAGCGCCCCTTCGGCAGTCTGCTGTCCATTGGACTCGGGCTCATGCTCACCCTGCAGGCCATGGTCAACATGGGCGTCGCCGTCAACCTGCTGCCCATGACCGGTCAGCCCCTTCCCCTCGTCTCCATGGGGGGCACCTCGATCCTGTTCACCTGTGCGGCACTCGGCATGATCCTCGCTGTCAGCCGATCCCTGGATGACCCCGATGCCGGCGCCCCGATCGACGACGCGGACGGACCTCGCCATGCCCGCCCGCTTCAACCCCGTCAAGCCCATGGCTGACGCCCCCCTCCGCGTGCTCATTTCCGGGGGCGGAACAGGCGGCCACATTCACCCCGCCATCGCCATTGCCGAGGCGCTGCAAGCCCGGCACCCCGACTGCGTCATCGAGTTTGTTGGCGCCCTCGGCCGCATGGAAATGGAGCGCATTCCCGCCGCCGGATATGCCATCACCGGCCTGCCCATCACGGGCATCGACCGCAAACTCTCGCTGCGCAATCTGAAGTTCCCCTTCCGGTTGCTGCGCTCACTTCAGCTGTCCCGCCGCATCATCCGGCGGTTCCAACCCGACATCGCCATCGGCGTGGGGGGATTCGCCAGCGGCCCCTTGTTGTGGGCCGCCACCCGCGCCGGCATCCCCACCCTCATCCAGGAGCAAAACGGGTTTCCCGGCATCACCAACCGCCTCCTCGCCGGACGCGTCGACCGCGTTTGCGCCGGCTTTCCAGGGCTCCAGCGGTGGTTCCCAGCCGACCGCATCGCCGAAACGGGCAACCCCTTGCGCGCCGGCATCCTCCAGCGGCTCGCTCCCGGCGAAGGCCGGGCCCACCACACCCAGGAAGCCCGCCAACACTTCGGATTGCAGGACGACCTGCCGGTGCTGCTCGTCCTCGGCGGCAGCCTGGGCGCCGCCAGCATGAACCGGGCCGTCCGCACATTGGTGACCGAACGCCCACTGGCCGAGCGCGGATTCCAAGTCCTGTGGCAGTGCGGCGGGCGCTACGCCGACCTCGAGACCACGTGGGCCCAGGATCATGGCGATCCGCTCCTGCACGTTCGGGGCTTCATCGACCGCATGGACCTCGCCTATGACGCGGCCACCCTCATTGCGAGCCGGGCCGGCGCCATGTCCATTGCGGAATTGGCACTGGTGGGCAAACCCACCTTGCTCGTCCCGTCCCCCCACGTCGCCGAAGACCACCAGACCAAGAATGCGCGCAGCGTGGTGGACCGGGGTGGCGCGATTCTGCTCCAGGACGTCGATGTGGTGTCGACTTTGGGAACCACTGTGGAAGGACTGCTCAGCGATGCCGCCGGCAGCCAGGCCATGGCCGCCGCCATGGCCGCGACGGCCCGTCCCGGCGCAGCCGATGCCGTGGCGCAGGAAGTGTTGGACCTCTTGGCCGCCCGACGCCGGTGACTGCAGAAGGCCAACACCTGTATTTCCTCGGGATCGGAGGAATTGGCATGAGTGCCTTGGCGCGTTGGTACCACGCCCACGGGGCGGAAGTGGCCGGCCATGACCGTACGCCGTCCGCCATCACCGAGGCCCTGGTCGCCGAAGGGATGGCAGTGGACACCACCGGCGAACTCGACGTCCTGCCCGATTCGCTGCAGGAAGACCTGACCGAGGGACGCACCGACCGCTGGACCATTGTGCGCACCCCCGCCGTGCCGGACCATTTCCCCCTGCTCGCCCTCTTCAGGGGCGCGGGATTCACCATCCTCAAACGTGCCCAACTCCTGGGGAAATTGACCCAAAACACCCCGTTGCTGGCGGTCGCGGGCACCCACGGCAAGACGACGACCTCCACCCTGCTCGCCCACCTTCTTCACCACGACGGGCGTCCTGTGGAGGCGTTTCTCGGCGGGGTCGCCAAAGGATTCGGCTCCAACCTGCTGCTCGCGGGCGACGCCAGCGACACCCCGTGGGTGGTCGTCGAGGCGGATGAATTTGACCGCAGTTTCCTGACCCTGCACCCCACGCATGCGGTGATCACCTCCGCCGATGCAGACCACCTCGACATTTACGGCGACGCCGAAGCGCTGCACCGCGGCTTTGCCAAATTCGCCGGCCAAGTGGACGAAGGAGGCTTGCTCCTGCACGCCGACGTGGCCGAAGCCGTGGGCGCAACACTCGGCCCGGAGGCGCTGCCCGATCACCGCATCTATGGCCCGGTCCGCGAAGGCCATTTGCCGGAAGGCTGGGAAGGGGGACATGGTCCGGACCACCGGACCGACACCGGCCAAGCCGCCTTTGACCTGCACCTCAAAGGGCATCCGCCCCTGCCCATCGAATGGGCCATGCCCGGTGCGCACAATGCCGCCAACGCCACCGCTGCGGCCATCCTGGCGGTCCGGGCAGGATTGGACCCCGCCCGAATCCCGGAGGGCTTGCGCGATTTTCCCGGCATCGCCCGGCGGTTCGAAGTGCGGCTGGACACCGCCGCGCTGACGGTCATCGACGACTACGCCCACCACCCGAGTGAAATCGACGGCACCATTGCCGCTGCACGGAATTCGCACCCCGGCAAAAGGCTGGTCGGGGTCTTCCAACCCCACCTCTTCAGCCGCACCCGGGACTTCCTCGACGACTTCGGCCAAAGCCTCTCTGCGCTCGACCATTGCATTGTCCTGCCCATCTACGCTGCGCGGGAATCCGCCCTGCCCGGCGTGGATGCACAGGCCGTTGGGGATAAGGTGACCGGGTGCCCGGTGAATTGCCCGCAGGAATCTCAGTTTTTAGAGGTTCTGCAGCAGACTGGGCCGGAGGTGCTTCTGTTCATGGGTGCCGGGGATCTTCATCAATGGATTCCGGCGGCCATCGACAGGCTTCTCGACCGCCCCGAAAACAACGACATCGCCCCATGAGCACCCCCCGTCCAACCGATGCCCCTTCTGCCCTCCGGTGGAACCGCATGTGGTGGACCGTGCCCATGCTGCTCGGCGCGATTGTGGTGTTCTCGGCCGCCGACCGGGCCGCCGACCGCATGCCGTGCCGTGCGCTGGAGATTGAAGTGGACCAAATGGACGGGATGTACTTCGTGGATGCCCCTTCCCTCAAGACGGTCATCACCGACGGCTTCGCCTTGTTGGACCGCCCCCTTTCGGACCTGCCCTACGCCCAGTTGCACGCCGCCATGCTGGCCCAACCCGGGGTGGCCGACTGCACGATTGAACCCACCCTCGGCGGGGCCCTGCGCATCTCCGTCCGCCAACAGCGGCCGTTGGCCCGCGTCTGGAGCGCGGACAGCGTGCTGTACCTCGACGATGAGGGCCGGTGGTTCCCGTTGTCCCCGCGCTACACCGCCGATGTGCCGGTCGTACATGCCGACCGCGCCTCACAAGCCCGGGCGGCCCTTCCCCTCCTTCACCGCCTCGACGCCGACCCGTTCTGGGACCAATTCATCGACCAGGTGGACGTCGACAACGCCGGACAAGTGTCCTTCCGCCCCCGCATTGGCGACCTCGTGGTCCACCTGGGCGACGGGCAAGACGCGGCCCGACGGCTGGACACCCAACTGCAGCAACTCCGCACCTTTTACACCGCCCTCCTCGACAGTGGAGACCTGCGGCAATACCGTGAACTCGACCTGCGCTACGAAGGACAACTCGTGGCCCGCAAATGACCTCCATCCCCTCCACCATGGACAGCAACAACCCCCAACAGGACATCGTCGTCGGACTCGACATCGGCACCACCAAGATTGCCTGCATCGTCGGCCAGAAGAACGCCCACGGCAAATTGGACATCATCGGCTACGGCAAGAGTGAATCCATCGGGGTGACCCGCGGGGTCGTCGCCAACATCGAGCAGACCGTGCAGTCCATCCGGGCCGCTGTCGAAGCCGCAGAAAAGTCCGCCAATGTCCGCATCGAGGTGGTCAACGTCGGCATTGCCGGTCAGCACATCAAGAGCCTGCAGCACCGCGGCCAATTGATCCGCACCGAAACCGAAGAGGAGATCAACCGCGACGATGTGCAACAGCTCATCGACGACATGAAGAAGCTGAAGGTGCTGCCTGGGGAGGAAATCCTCCACGTCCTGCCGCAGGAGTTCACGGTGGATGGCGAACCGGGCATCAAGGAGCCTGTGGGGCACACCGGGGTTCGGCTGGAGGCCAACTTCCACATCATCACGGGTCAAACCTCGGCGGCCAAGAACATCTACCGCTGCATCAAGCGCGCCGGCTTGCAAGTCGACCAGCTGATCCTCGAACCCATCGCTTCCAGCTCCGCGGTCCTGAGCGAAGAAGAAAAAGAAGCGGGTGTGGCGTTGGTGGACATTGGAGGTGGCACCACCGACATCGCGATTTTCCAGGAGGGCATCATCCGACACACGGCGGTCATTCCCTTTGGTGGCAATGCCATCACGGACGACATCAAGCAGGGCTGCGGAGTGTTGAAAAAGCACGCGGAAGCGCTCAAGAACAAGTTTGGTTCCGCCTTGGAACAGGAGATGGCGCAAGATGAAATCGTGGTCATCCCCGGGCTGCCCGGACGTGCACCCAAGGAGGTGTCCCGCCGCAACATTGCCGGCATCATCCAAGCGCGCATGGCCGAGATCATCGAGCACGTGCACTACGAAATCAAGAACAGCGGCCTGGAGCGCGAACTCATCGGCGGCATCGTGGTGACCGGTGGTGGCAGCCAACTCCGGCACGTGCGTCAACTGTTCGAATACGTCACCACGTTGGACTGCCGCATTGGCTTCCCGAACACCCACCTCGCCCAAGCGCCCGACCGCAGCTTGACCGCCCCGACCTATGCGACAGGCATCGGCCTGGTCTTGCTCGGCTTCGAAAATGAAGTCGGACCCAATGGCGAATTCGGAGGGGACACCCGCCAAGAAGAGGCCCTTCAGACGCTGTCCGGGCCCCGGAAGTTCTTGCAGAAAATCAAGGACTTCTTTGAAGACGAGATTCCGGAATAAGCCGCCAAGGTGACGTCTCCAAATCCCGTTTTCAACGGCGACATCGTGGATGGAATCCCTGACACCCCTGACGAACCAACCTCCCTTCATCCGACATTGACCCATTCCTGAGTTGTCTGGAAACCCCTGATTTTTCAGCCCGGCAACGATTCAACCACGACCTCGAACCCATGCAATTCGACATCCCACAGAATCCCGGCTCCCCCATCAAGGTCATTGGCGTCGGTGGTGGCGGCTCCAACGCCGTCAACTACATGCACCAACAGGGCATCAACGGCGTGGATTTCATCGTGTGCAACACGGACAACCAAGCGCTGGCCGCCTCGACCGTGCCCACCCGGATTCAACTCGGGACCACGTTGACCGCAGGACAAGGCGCGGGCAGCATTCCGGAGACCGGCAAGAATGCCGCCATCGAAAACCTCGATGACGTGCTGGCCCAACTCAATGACCACACCACCATGGTGTTTGTGACGGCCGGCATGGGCGGCGGCACAGGCACGGGCGCGGCGCCGGTCATTGCCCAGGCCTGCAAGGATCTCGGCATCCTCACGGTGGGCATCGTCACGGTGCCCTTCAATTTCGAAGGCAAGCGCCGCGCCACGCAAGCGGCTGAAGGACTCGAGGCCATGCGGGCCTCGGTGGACACGTTGCTCATCATCCGCAACGACAAGCTCCGCGAGCTGTTCGGCAACCTCACCCTGAAGAAGGCCTTCTCCAACGCAGACGAAGTGCTGTGCACCGCCGCCAAAGGCATCGCAGAAGTCATCACCCTCACTGGCGACATCAACGTCGACATGAACGATGTGAAGACGGTCATGCGCGACAGCGGAGCCGCCATCATGGGCGCAGGCGCTGCGAGCGGTGAAGGCCGCGCCATGACCGCCGTGTCCGAGGCTTTGGAGTCACCGCTTCTCAACGACAGCGACATCACCGGCGCCAATTTTGTCCTCCTCAACATCACCTACGGCAACGAGGAGGTGCTGATGGACGAGATCTCCGAAATCACCGATTACATCCAGGACCAAGCGGGTGCAACGGCGGAGGTCATCTGGGGCTACGGACACGATGCCAGCCTCGACGACAAGATTTGCGTCACCGTCATCGCCACCGGTTTCGAGACCAACGCCCAGTTGCCGGAAGGCCCGGTCGTCTCCAAGATGCGGCTGGATGCCGACGCTCGGGAAATCACGGCGCCACTGCAAGGCCCGGTGACCGCGATGCCGTTCACGGCCGAGCAGCCGGAGACCGAAGCGGAGCCCCACCTGAAGGGCGCCGCGGAGACTTCACCAGCCCCCCCCTTGGACACGCCAGAATTGCTGGAAAACCAATGGCAGGCCGAAGATGTGACCTCCGACACCCCTACCGCTGCCCTCGACCTCTTCGGCACGCCGAATCAGAACGGCGCCGAGGACGTCCAACTTCGCCATGCCGAAGTGACGGAACCGACCACGGACGAACCCGTCGAGACAACGCCAGCAGAATCGCAAGTGGGGGAGTACACCATGCTCGATTTGGACACCGCCACCGATGCCCCTCTGATTCCGGAGCAGATGGGCGAGGTCTCCTTCACCAACGAGCAAGTGGACCGCCCAGAAGACACCCCGGCTGCCTCACCGGCACCGGCCGCCACGCCACAGTCCGAAACAGCGGCTGAGCCGGCAGCAGCCACCCCAGCACCGCAGCCCAAGCCAACGCCCCTCACCACCCCCACCGGTGCGGAAGAATTGGCCCAGCGCAATGCCCGGCGCGCCGAGAGCATTGAAGCCTACACCAAGCGACTTCGCACTCCGAGCGGCTTGACTGAATTGGAACAAGAGCCAGCGTACAAGCGCCGCAACATCCAGCTCACCCCCACTCCAGCCAGCGATGAATCCCAAGCCACCCGCTTGAGCATCGACGAGGAGACCGGTGGACTCAAGACGGACAACCCCTTTCTCCACGACAACGTCGACTGAGCCATGACCCTGCAAGAACGCATCAGTGCCGACATGAAGGAGGCCATGAAGGCCAAGGACAAGGTCCGCCTCGCCGCGCTGCGCGACATCAAAAGCAAGATCATGCTGGCGATGACCGAGACAGCTGGAACGGAGGCCCTGGACGATGCAGCGGTCACCAAAATTCTGTCCAAGCAGTTGAAGCAACGCGAGGACACGTTGGCCATCTACAAGGAGCAAGGCCGCGATGACCTCGTCGCCGAAGAACAGGCCCAGGCCGATGTCATTCGGGTGTACCTGCCCCAGCCGATGAGTGCCGAGGAACTCAACACCGCCGTGGCCGATTTGATCGCCGAATTGGGTGCCAGCTCCATGGCGGACATGGGCCGCGTCATGGGCACCGCTTCCGCGCGCTTTGCAGGACGGGCAGATGGAAAAGCCATCAGCGCACTGGTCCGCCAACACCTCTCCTGAATCCGATTCCGAGCCTAGAAAACGGTGCCCCAAGCGCCCTTCACATTTCTTGCATGCACATTAAATGTATGTACATACATTTGCGGCGTGACGCTTGAAGAACATCTCCAGCAAGGCGCGTTCAGCAGCCCCTTTCAGAAACTCCACCTCCACATCCTTGTGGTGGCGCGGCAGATGGACTTGCTCGGTCGGCGCATCCTCCAACCACAAGGCATCACCCCCGCCCAGTACAACGTCCTTCGGATTCTTCGCGGCCAAGGTGGTGATCCCATTGCCGTCCAATCCCTTGCTGCGCGAATGGTCGACCCTTCGAGCAACACGTCCCGCATCGTGGACAAGCTCGTCGACAAAAATTGGGCCGATCGACAGGTGTGCCCAAGCGACCGAAGAAAAGCGGATGTCCGCATCACCGACAGCGGATTGGCCCTTCTCGGAGAACTTGACGCCCCCATGAAAGCCCTGTTCACAGACACCATGCACGGATTGACAGAAAAGGAAGCCCACGCATTGAACGCGGGCCTGTCACAGGTGTTACACCACACAGACGGCATTCTATACCCAGAAAACTAAACCCCAAACCCCAATACCATGAAGCACATGCTGACCATCGGAGCCCTGCTCCTGACCCCGTTCTTCGCCCTCGCCGGCGGCAATGACGATGGCCCCACCCGCTACTCCGTGGATGCCAAAGCCAGCTCCGTCACCTGGGAAGGCACCAAGGTAACCGGCGCCCACAATGGCGACATCACCATCAGCAACGGCATGATCACCGTGGACAACGGTCTCATCAGCGCCGCCACTGTGGTCATCGACATGACCACCATCAACACCTTGGACCTTCAAGGCGACAGCAAGGCCAGCCTCGACGGCCACCTGAGCAGCGACGATTTCTTTGGCGTGGAGCAATTCCCAACCGCCCAATTCGAATTGACCCAGCTCAACCCACTCCGAGGTGGGGAGAACGGCGCCAACTTCACCGCCATGGGCAAGGTGACGATCAAGGGCCGTTCCGAAGAAGTGAGCTTCCCCGTCACCGTCGACATGACCGATGGCGGAGCCAAGATCTCCGGAGAGATGGTGCTGGACCGGTCCAAGTTCGACGTCCGTTTCCGCAGCCAGTCCTTCTTCGACGTCAAGGAGCTCGGTGACAAGCTCATCTACAACGACTTCACGATTGGCTTCCAGCTGGTCGCCGGCAAATAAGCCGATATCCCTGAACTCAAAAGCCCTCGGCACTGCGGTGTCGGGGGCTTTTCTTTTTGGCCAAAAGCCACCCTCGGATCAATGCAAAATCACCCGGAAATCCAGGCCATACCAGCTGCCGTCCAGCACGCGGTCGATGGCGCCTGAGCCCGCATCGCCTTGTCCGAGGTTCCATTGGGCGGACAGCCCGCCTTGGATCAAAGGCTGCACCATCGGACGAAGCAATCCACCGATGTGCCAATCCCGCTCTTCCCCCTCTTTGACCAGTCCCAACTCCAACGCCATGCCCCACCGGTTCCATGCATACCGCAGGCTCTCGTGCTCGATGGCGAAGACGTCCCCCCCGCCTTCGATGCTCGTGGCCGCAAACGCATTGGTCGGCAAAATCTCCATGACCAGTCCCCCGCCCGCTCCCAAGCGCCAACCCGGCGTGAGCGTCACTTCGGTTCGGTACAGGATGGGAATGGCATAGCTGGCCACAATCCAATCCAAGGTGCCGCTCGCCACCGGCGCAGAAGCCAAGGGCGGCATCCAGTCTGCCTCGACGCGCCACATCCGACGCACCTGCTCAAATCCAAACGACAGCTGACCCACTTTTCCGACGCGGCGCCGGATGGACACCCCAAAGCTGCGGGTCCCGCGGTGGGCCCACCGGCCAAACAACGCGCTGTCCGAAGCGGCCAACACCTGCCCGTTCCAACCCAAGCCCTCCCCTGGTTTGGGCAAGGCGACATCCAACGAGGTCAGGATGTGGGCATCGAGCGTCCAGTCCCCCGACTTTTGGGCAGAACCCGGAGCGGCAGCCAACAGGCCCACCACGGCCATCCACAAGTGACAGCCGCGCTTCATGTCGACATCCATCCCATGATGGCCAGGCCCAAAGCGGCTGCCGTGATGCACAACATCGCCCACCGCAAGCCGGCATGGGCAATGAACGGCCGGCGGTGCCTGCCGTGCAACATGTGGTTGACCCGCAGCGCCGCATTGAAATCCGTGCGGTGAATGCCGAACCGTTCCATCACGCTGTCGTCGTCGGCTTCCATCGGCGCACGCTCAAACGGGATGCCTGCCGCCTCCAAATCCGCCTGAAATTCATCAGCCAACGCCGCGCTCCGAAATTCGAAGACGTGGTAGCGGTTGTCTGCGGGGTGCACGTACCAATTCGTCCAGCGCATGCCAATGTCATTCGGTGATCCACTCCGAGACGTACTCCAACGGCTTTCGGTGGCCCTTGTTTGGCCATTCGCCTTCGGGGTAGCCCATGTAGAAGAGCCCCATGCCCGCCACGCCATCCGCGTGGCCCAGTGCTGCTCGGGCCGTCGGATGAGACAGGAATTTCGGCGTGGACCAGAAGCCCCCGATGCCGTGCGCCGTGCACATGAGGTACATGTTCTGTACGGCTGCCGCCAAGGCGGCCTCGTCTTCCCACAACGGAAAACGCCCGGCCGAATCGTGCGCCAACCCCAGCGCCACAATGGCATTGCACCGCTGGCCGCGCAGGCGGATTTTCTCGGCCTTGCTGTCCATGGCCGCCTCTCCAGCATGGGCGCGGTAGGCGTCGGACAGCTGCCCCATCAAGCGTTCGGCCGCGCCATCCATGAACACGCGGAACCGCCAAGGTTGGGTCAACCCGTGGTTGGGCGCCCAAGTGCCGTGCTGCAAGACCTGTTCGACCAACTCCCGATGGACCCGCCGTCCCGAGTACTTCTCTGGAGAAATGCTCCGCCGATCCAAGAGGAGCGTGCTGGTGTCACTGATGCTGTGGCGCATGTCAATCTGTGGTTGAATCCAATGAATCGAAATCGAGCTGGTCGAGGAGATAGACCAAGGACGTCATGGCCGCTGCGCCCAGCTTCAATTCCCGCGGGTGTACGTTTTCGAAGACGTCGCGCTCGCTGTGGTGGTAGTCGAAATACCGCTGGGAATTGGGCCGCAGCCCCACCATCAGCGGCCGCTTTCCGGCAGGCGCTTCGGTCTTGAGTGGCCCAATGTCCACACCGGCCCCACCGCGCCTCAAATCGCCCATGCCATAGTCCATCAGAGATTCGGTCCAAGCCCGCACCGCAGCCGTGCCTTCATCCGTGGCGTCGAGCGACCATCCGCGCGGTGCATCCCCACCGGCATCGCTTTCCAATGCGGCGACATGCCATTCCCCTTGTTCTCGTGCAATCCGCGCGTAGGTCTTGCCCCCATTGTTGCCATTCTCTTCATTGATGAAGAGCACCACCCGTAGGGTGTGCCGCGGCTGATAGCCCAAGGCCACCAATGTCCGCATGACCTCGATGCTGTGGACGATGCCCGCCCCGTCGTCGTGCGCGCCTTCGCCGATGTCCCAACTGTCGAGGTGCCCCCCCACCACGATGTAGCGGTCGGGATATTCGGTGCCTGTCCATTCCGCAATCACATTGGCTTGCGCCTTGTCCTCGTGGAGGACACATCCCATCTCGAGCCCGACCCGAACCTCGTGGCCAGCTTCGACCAGCCGGGCAATGCGCCGGGAATCCACCGTGCTGATCGCTGCTGCCGGGACCTTGGGCACCGTGTCGAGGTAGCGCATGGCCCCCGTGTGGGGAAAGGTGTCCATCGCGTGGGTCAAGGACCGCACCAGCGCGGCCACGCCACCGTGCTCCGCCGACTCCACCGCGCCCCGCGACCGCTGTTGGTAGGCTCCGCCGTAGGCCCCGCCCGCACTGATCATCAGGGGATCCATGGGCCGGTTGAAAAAAGCGATGCGGCCATCCAAGCCCTCCGGACCCAAGCTGTCCAACTCCTCGAATTCGCGCACCACCACAACCTCTGCTTCCACAGCACCGTCCGTGCCCACACTGCCCCCCAGTGCCCGAATCGGCAATGGCTCCGCCTCACCGCCGTCAACGCGCATCCACGCCATCTCGGTGTCGCTCCGCTCCCAATGCGGCACAATCACGGTCTGCATCCGCACCTCCGGTGCACCCGCCTCTCGCAAGGTGCGCGCACCCCACAAAATGGCGTCGTCCGCTTCGGGCGAGCCACTGAGTCGCGCGCCAATGTCTTTGCACAGGATTCGCAAATCCTCGACACACCCTCCTTCACCGAGGATCTGCCGGTGGATGTCGGCCACCATGGCACTGTCTTTGGCCGACCACCGGGCCTCCTCTTGGGCACCCGCAAGGGCCACCCCGCTCATCAGGGCCACCAAGGCCCATGTCGACTTTCTTCTGTTCATGACATCCAGCTTCCATTGTTGACGTCCAACCCTTGGCCCGTCATGCCGCGCTGCTCGGGCGACATCATCCAAAACACCGCGTTGGCCAACTCTTCAGGCGTGCTCATCCGGCCCGTTGGCAACACCGCACACTGCTGGGCATGGCACGCTTCATAGGAGATGCCCTGTGCATCTGCCATGCGCTGAATGCTGTCCCGTGCCATGGCCGTCTCGACCCAGCCCGGGCAAACAGCGTTGACCAGGATCCCATCTCCACCCCACTCCACAGCCAAACTTCTCACCAGCCCCAGCACGGCGGTCTTGGACGTCACGTAAGCACTTTGACCCGGCACGCCGAACCGCGCCAGCACACTCGAGGTGGCCACTGCATGCGCCACCTCGCCCGTCCGGTCCACGTGTTCCTTCAAATGGCCCTTGGCGACCTGAAGCGTCACATACACCCCCGTGACATTGATGCGGAGAATGTCATCCCAACGGTCTTGCTCCGCATCCGCCGAATACACATTGGCCCCTCCGATGCCCGCATTGGCAAACACCCCACTTAACGTCAGCTCACCCTGGGCCATGGCCTCAGACAGCGCCTTTTCAAAACCTACGCGATCGGAAACATCCAGTGGCATCACCCGGTGCCCCGTGCCGGACAGGCTGGCCAATGTCTCTTCCAAGGCCCCTTCCCGGCGACCCACGAGGAACACCGCATGGCCCGCACTTGCAAATCGGATGGCGGTGGCCCGGCCGATGCCGGAACCTGCCCCTGTGATCAAAACGGCTTTGCGCATGACGCGAAGATGGGGAAAAGAGAAAGGCCCGACTTGCGTCGGGCCTTTCCAGTATTTGAGGGAACGTAGACGTTCCGCGCTCAGATCACTCGCAGTCGGTACCGAAGGCACCGAGGAAGATCAAGAGGTCGGAGGTCGTCGTCTGTCCGTCGCCGTTGAGGTCGGTCGGGCATGGGTTCGCCGTGTTGAAGATGCAGGAACCATCGTCGTTGGTTGCCAGCTCGTCAAAGTTCTCAGCGTCCACGTAGGTACAGCCCATCACGTAGTTCGTGAAGTCACAGAGGTCGTTGTTGACCACATCCACGCTGTCCGGATCGACGTAGTTCGGAGCGAACGGCAGGCCACAGCCTTCCGTACATGCCGTGCCGATGCCCACCTGGAAGGTTCCAGGACCACCGCTCGTGTTGTTGAAGGCGGCACCGGAGATCGTCCAAGACACCTCGCTTGGGAACGAGCCGTCGGTCACGATCAGGGTGTAACAACCCGCCTCGTCGAAGCAGATGTCGTCCGTATCGAATTCACCATCGTTCTCCGTGCTGGTCAAGTCACCCGTGGCCACGAGATCGCCAGCGCCGTTGTAGAAGCTGTACGTCGCGCCATTCCAACCGTCA
Source organism: uncultured Flavobacteriales bacterium (assembly GCA_965659565.1). Taxonomy (GTDB): domain Bacteria; phylum Bacteroidota; class Bacteroidia; order Flavobacteriales_D; family Sanyastnellaceae; genus UBA8752. The sequence continues at coordinate 836 of CBFHWV010000023.1, read as the reverse complement.
CCGAAGCTGTCAAACATGTTGAAGCTGATGAACGCACCGAAGCAGCAGGAACCATCGTCCACAGAAGCGAACGGGTTGTAGTTCACAGCGTCAGCGTTGGTACAACCGAGGCAGCTGAAGTCACAGATGCTGTTGTCCGCCACATCCACTGGCCCGTTGTAGTTGCACGCCGTGGAGTCCGCACAACCCGTAGTCGGTGCAGGGGCACACGTGATGGCCATGCTGATGGTGTACGGCTGTGGGTTGAATGTCGAAGGCGTCTGGCAGCTGACAGATCCGTCAGAAGTGAAGCTCACCGTAACGGAATCCATTCCGAGCACAATGCTGTCGTCTGCATCCACATCGCTGTCATACAAGTTGGCACCTGTCGCAGCATCATCAATGACCAACCCATCCCAAGTTTGCTCAATGAGCGTACCAGCAAGGTCAATCACGATGGTACCACCACCGTTGGTGTTGTTCAACGTAAAGCTGAAGCTTTCGTTGTTGTCGTAGCAGTAGGTCCACGTCTCCGTCTCACAGTCCAGACAGCTGGTGTATTCACACGGGGCGTTGACATCATCGACGTTGGCATCCATGTTGTAGTTGCAGGCCAATTCGTCCATGCAACCGTACACCACAGGCTCACAAGACACCGTGAGGTCGAACGGACCACCGAGGGAACCGCTGCCTGCTGCCACGAGAATGGCGTAGGTGTTGGCGCCCTCATCGGAGATGAACTGGAAAGTCTCACCCTCGTCACAGCTCTCGCTGTTGATCAAGGTGTTGTTGCCCTCATCCCAGCAAAGGAGGCTGGAGCAGGTGCCCGTGCCGCCGACGATGGTGACGGACTGCTC
>CBFHWV010000022.1:4723-27859 GCA_965659565.1 uncultured Flavobacteriales bacterium | reverse complement strand
ATTGGTGGAATCCGTCCTGGAAGTCCAACGGGGCGTGGTCTTCATCTTGTGGATGTGGGCCGCTTTGGCAGCCACAGCTTCAGCAGATGTGCAGCCCCTCGCCGAAACCACAGGGCGACGATAAGCCACACGGAGATGCATTCAGAGCCCACAGAACAGGATGCCTGAGGTGGGGCCGTTCAGGCGTTGTCTTCCTCGCTGTTGTCCGCGTTGACGTTGGAGGCGGACTTGATCTTGTCCACGGCGTCGATGAAGGCCTTGAAGAGCGGATGCGGGGAGACCACGGTGCTCTTGTATTCCGGGTGGAATTGCGCCCCCACGAACCAGGGGTGGTCCGGGATTTCGACAATTTCCACCAAACCGGAGTCCGGGTGGGTGCCTGTGGGAACCATGCCCGCTTCGATGAAGGCCTCTCGGAACTGGTCGTTGAACTCGTAACGGTGGCGGTGACGCTCTTCGATGCGCGCTTTTCCGTAAGCGGCTGAGGCCAAGGAACCCGGTGCCAAAGCGCAGGGGTAAGCGCCGAGACGCATGGTACCGCCCATGTCCGCGATGTTCTTTTGCTCCTCCATCATGTCGATGACGGGGTGGGGCGTGTAGTCTTTGATTTCGGTGCTGTGCGCCTCCTCCAGTCCCAGCACATTGCGGGCAAATTCGATCACGGCGCATTGCATGCCCAAGCAGATGCCAAAGAAGGGGACGCCATTTTCACGGGCGTAACGAATGGCCTCAATCTTGCCATCAATGCCGCGCGATCCGAAGCCGGGGGCCACGAGGATGCCGTCGACATCGGAGAACATGTCCTCCGCATTGTCGTTCTGGACCTGCTCGGAGTGGATCCACTTGAGGTCCACGGCCACGTTGCTTGCCGCTCCGCCATGGGTGAAGGCCTCGGCGATGCTTTTGTAGCTGTCTTTGAGCTCGACATACTTGCCGACCAAGGCCACACGCACGGTGCGCTCGGGTTGTTTGTGGCGAGAAAGGAACTGGTTCCAGCGGTCGAGGTTGACCGAGGCCCGGGAATCGACGCCCAGTTTCATCAGCACCACCTCATCGAGGCGTTCTTCCTGCATGAGCAGGGGGACCTCATAGATGGACTTCGCATCGATCGATTGGATGACGGCTTCTTCGTCCACGTTGCAGAAGCGGGCGAGTTTGTTGCGGATGGAGCGGGTGAGCTCGTGTTCCGTCCGGCACACCAGCACATCGGGCTGGACGCCAAATTCAAGCAGCTGCTTGACGCTGTGCTGCGTCGGCTTGGTTTTCAATTCGCCGGCGGCGGACAAGTAGGGCACCAGCGTCAAGTGCACCACGAGGGTGTCCTTGGGGTGTTCCCAGCGCATTTGGCGTACCGCTTCCACGTAGGGCAGGGACTCGATGTCGCCCACGGTACCCCCGATTTCCGTGATCACGAAGTCATACTGGTCACCGTCGCCGAGGATTTGCACACACCGCTTGATTTCGTCGGTGATGTGCGGGATGACTTGCACGGTGCGGCCGAGGTATTCACCCCGACGCTCCTTGTCGATGACACTTTGGTAGATGCGGCCCGTGGTGATGTTGTTGGCCTGCGAGGTCGGCACATCGAGGAACCGTTCGTAATGCCCCAAGTCCAGGTCCGTTTCTGCGCCGTCATCCGTGACGAAGCACTCCCCGTGTTCGTAGGGGTTCAGGGTGCCTGGATCAATGTTGATGTAGGGGTCCAGTTTCTGGATGGTCACCTTCATGCCGCGCGCCTGCAGCAGCTTGGCCAATGACGCGCTGATGATGCCCTTTCCAAGACTGGAGGAAACGCCTCCCGTGACGAAGATGTATTTGGTGGCTTTCGCCTTTCCCGTAGTGCCGTGCATACGGGGTGGCAAGGTACGCCGCCCCTTCCGGATGGCGAACCAAAGTTGTGCTCAATTGCAAACGCAGCCTCGGGAATGCTGTCAGAGCTCGTCGGTCAAGGCCTGAATGACCTTGAATCCGCTCAAGAATTCCTTGGCGACCACCCGGATCACGGAGTACGCGGGAATGGCGAGCATCATGCCCGAGATGCCCGCAAGGCTGCCTGCAATGCTGATGAGCAGGAAAATCTCCAGAGGGTGGGCCTTGACGCTCCCCGCAAAAATGACCGGCTGGGTGAAGAAGTTGTCGACGAGCTGTGCCGCGAGGAAGATCAAGGCGGCCTTGCCCATCAGGCCGCCGAGTTCGGGGGTTTGGAGATGGGTGGTCAGGATGAGGCCAAGGCCAAGACCGGCACCGAGCAAAGGGCCGACGTAGGGGATGAGGTTGAGCAGCCCGGCGAGAAAACCGATGAGGAACGCATGGGGGACATCGAGCAGCCAAAGTCCGCCTGTGATCACGGTGGTGATGATGGCCACTTGGGCCGCGAGCCCAATGAAATACCGGGTGAGCAACTGTGTGGAATTGGCCAGGACCCGTTCCATTCTCGGGACATGACGGTCCGGTGTCAAGGCGCGCAGAATGCCCGGAAAGAGCTGCCGGTCCTTGAGGAAGAAAAACGTCATGAAGGAGATGCTGAACAGGGCGACCACCAGATTTCCAGCGAGAGAAAAGACCCCGCCGAGGACCCCTCCCAGGCCATTCGGTCCCAACACCGAACTGAGCGCTTGGCTGAGGTTGGCGGTGTCGAGCCAAGCCAGGGGGTCTTCTCCGGCCCCCGCCAGCATGGGCAAAATGTCGTTGCCGAGTTGGCGCAGGTCGCGCGCCGTGCCCTCGAAGTCAATGGCGCTGAGAACATCGGCCTCTGCACTCACCAGCGGCGCGAAGAGGCTCACGAGCAGGCTGAACCCTGTGAACATCAGCGTCAAGGCCACCACGGCGCCGACAGTGGAGCCGATGGTGCGGCCGGCGATGCGGGTGTTGTCGCACCATTGGACCAGCGGGCGGCCGATGAAGCTCAAGCCGATGGACAGAATGAGATATGCGGTCAGGTCCGAAAAGCGAAAGAGGGCGCCCAGCAACAGGGCCACGCCGACCGCGCCAGAAATGCGGCGGAGGTTCCAGAATTTCGCTTCGAGGGGCCGGAGCGACAGGATGTCTTGGTCCTGCGAGGTGTTCTCCATGGTGGGAAATTACGCGTTCCGTCCCGGGTGGTGGCCCAAAATTCGGCCTGAACCGGCCCGCACCTCAGACCAGTCCTCCACAGTCAATTCGATCCGGACGAGGTCCGCGGTAGACATGCCAACCCACTCGCCCGTCAATTGCAGCACGAGATCACTGATCCCGGGGTTGTGCCCGATGACCCAGAGCCGTTGAACATCAGGTCCGGTCATGCCAATCAAATCGAGCCACACGTGGGCCTCTGCGAGGTACCCTGAGGCGGTGATGTGATGGGGCGGCGTGTGTGTCCAAGCGTCGAACAGGGCCTGACCGGTCTCTTGTGTGCGCTTGGCATCGCTGATGAGCAAGGCGTCTTCAGGCCCATGCAGGAAGGCGAGGCCTTGGCGGTGGGCTTCCAGCCGTCCCCGATCGGCCAATGGCCGGTCATGGTCACCCGCACCTGGTTGGGCGGGTTGGGCTTTTCCATGGCGGAGGAGCATCAATTTGCGCATCTCAAATTCTCTCTGGCCACAAATTAATTCATGATGAACCACAGAAAATTTTTAGTTGTGGCTAAAAATGATTCTATCAGCGCCTAATTTTGCCGTTCATGCCGACGGTCAGCGCAGAGAATTACCTCAAAGCCATCCTTCACATCCAAGAGGAAGGGCAGGAGAAGGTCAGCACGACCGACCTCGCTGCACGGGTGGCGGCGACCCCGGCGAGCACATCGGCCATGCTCAAGAAATTGGGCGCGCGCGGTTGGGTCCGACACGAGCGCTATCGGGGCGTTCAATTGACCGAAAGCGGACAGCGCATTGCGATGGGCATCGTTCGCCGTCACCGGCTTTGGGAGTCCTTTTTGGTGGATCACCTCGGATTCGATTGGGACCAAGTCCATGACATCGCGGAGGAATTGGAGCACATCGACAGCGTCGAGTTGACCAACCGCCTGGATGCGTTTCTCGGGTTTCCCAAGCTCGACCCCCATGGAGATGCCATTCCGGGTCCCAACGGCCTTTTTCGCTCTGTGGCGGCCCGCACCCTGCTCTCGGAAGCCCCGCGGAACCTCGGGTTGGTCGTGGTCGGTGTGGTGGATGGCCGAGACGCTTTTCTGCGTCACCTGGGCGTCCTCGGCATCGCACTTGGAACCCGTTTGACGGTCGTCCGCCGCCATGCTTTTGACGGAAGTCTCGAAGTCCGATTCGCCCATGGAGACGACGTGCAAATGCTGTCTCCGTCGGTTTGTGAGCGCCTTTGGGTCGACCAAGATTCCGATTCACCCACCATTCCCTTTCCCTGATTCACGGACATGGAAGCCATCGAAGCCTTTTTTCAAGACCAAGGGCCGGTCACCGCAGCCCTGCTCGCGACGTCGTTCACTTGGTTGATGACCGCAGCGGGCGCATCGCTGGTCTTTTTCTTCAAAACATTGCATCGGCGTTTGCTCGACGGCATGCTCGGTTTTACCGGGGGCGTGATGATCGCGGCGAGCTGTTTCGGACTGCTGATCCCGGCCATTGACATGTCCGATGGAGAAGGCATGGCATCGGTGACGCCAGCGGCCATCGGGTTCATCGTCGGGGCTTTGTTCCTGTTTGCGTTGGACAAGCTGACGCCCCACCTCCACATCAATTTCGACCACAGCGAGGCGGAAGGGCCCAAAACGGACTGGCACCGGACCACGCTGCTTGTGCTGGCCATCACCCTTCACAACATCCCCGAGGGACTCGCCGTGGGCGTGTTGTTTGGCGGCGCAGCCGCAGGCCTTGAAGGGGCCACCATTGGCGGTGCGATTGCACTTGCCATCGGCATCGGCATTCAGAACTTTCCCGAGGGGATTGCGGTCAGCATGCCGCTTCGGAGGCAAGGGGTGTCCCGTGGGCGTTCTTTCTGGTTTGGTCAGCTGAGCGCCATTGTGGAGCCGCTGGCCGGGGTGGTGGGCGCCATTGCCGTGTTGACCATCGAGCCGCTGTTGCCCTATGCGCTGGCCTTTGCGGCCGGGGCGATGATCTATGTCGTGGTCGAGGAGGTCATCCCGGAGACCCAACGCGACAAGTACACCGATGTGGCCACGCTCGGCTTCATTCTGGGCTTCGTCCTGATGATGGTGCTCGACGTGGTGCTCGGCTGATTGGGGTCAATCCAAGGCAGAGGCGATGGCGCCAATCAGGTCTGCGCCTTCAAAGCGCCCTGAACTCATCAGCAGAAACACCGTGTTGGGGCCAGCCGCGCTGTGCACGGCCTTTAGCAGCGCGTCGGGATCCGTGGTGACGTGCAAGTCGGGGTTTTGAAAGGCGGTCTGCACCTTTTCAGCGTCGAGTGGCGGAAGCCGTTTGTGGGCGAGAACGTCCGGCGAGTAGCAGACCCAGGCCTCATCCGCCGCATCGAGTGCACCGGCGTAGGTCGGGATGAAGGCGGGGTTCAAGCTCGAAAACGTGTGGAGCTCCAGGACGGCAATCACCTTTCGGTCTGAGAATTGGGCGGCAATGGCGCCCGTCGTGGCCGCCACTTTGGACGGTGCATGGGCGAAGTCGCGGAAGACGGTGCAGCGGCCTTCCTCCAGAACCTGGTCAAGCCGGCGTTCAAGGCGGCCTGCTGCGCCGGTGAAGTCGGACACGGCCTCAACAAAATCGGAGGGTGAAACGCCCCATCGTTCGCCCAAGGCCATGGCGCCTGCGAGGTTCAGGACATTGTGTGCTCCGACCATTTGAAGGGGCTTGGGGCCGTCGTCGGTGTCGATGTGGAGGGCCCCATCCACGAGCGTGTGTCGGGGGGTGGTGTATGGCACCCATTCGATGTCCGTCCGGGTGGGGGCCACGGCTTGAACGGCCCGTTCCAGTTCTCGGTCCTCCGCGCACCACACCACGCATCCGTTGGGTTCGACGCGGCGGAGGTATTCCTCGAACTGGGCGCGGTAGACGTCTGGATCCGGGAAGACATTGATGTGGTCCCAAGCAACGCCGGTGACCATGGTCAAGTGCGGGTGGTACCAATGGAATTTGGGCGTGAGGTCCATCGGGGAGCTCAAATACTCGTCGCCTTCGAGCAACATGTCCGGTGCGTCGGTGAGGCGGACCATCCGATCGAAACCCGTCAGTTGTGCGCCCACCATGAAGTCGGGCGTGCGACCGAGCCGGTGCATCACGTGCAGCAGCATGGCGGTGATGGACGTCTTGCCATGGCTGCCAGCCACCACGACGCGCTGTTTGTCACGGGCCGCGTCGAAGAGGAATTCCGGATAGCTGACCACCGAGAGCCCCAGTTCCTGGGCCCGTGCCAACTCGGGATTGTCCTGGCGGGCATGCATGCCGAGGATGACCTTGTCGATGCCGGCGTGGATCCGTTCTGGTTGCCACCCCATGGCGTCCGGCAAAAGGCCAGCATCCGCCAGCCGGCTGCGGCTCGGATCGTGGATGGCGTCGTCCGAGCCGGTCACGGTGTGTCCCTGATGATGCAGGGCCAAGGCGAGGTTGTGCATGGCGGCGCCGCCAATGGCGATGAAGTGGACGTTCATGGTTGTGGTTGGAAGGTCAAACGGGCGGCGGCCACCGTGCAGGGGATGGGGCCGAGGAAGGTGGCGAGAAACACCCCGACGACCGGGACGGCCAGAAGGAGGGAGAACAGGCTGCCGATGCCGAGCAGGCGGCCCCGGTCCGACCACCCTTGGCGCAGGGAGGAACGCCAATCGAGCTCCGCTTGTTCGTAGACGGCGTCAAAAACGGCAGCCCCATAGAAATAGGCCCCTACGGCCCATCCGGCCGCCAACAGAAAGGGCGAGACCAAGACGGCAATGGGCGCCGCAAACACCGTCAGCAGGAGTCCCATCAACGCGAGGGCCAGGGACAAGGCCAATTCGGACATCAGCAGCACCACCGACATGCGCACCCCGCGGTACAGGTCCCGGAGCAGCTGGGCGGCAGTGAAGGGTGCGGATTGTCCAGTTTCCCGCTGTCGAATGGCGCCAGCCAGCGCACTCATGACCGGCGCCATCAGGGTCAGCAACAGGTATTTGGTCAGTTTCAACTTGAGCCACAACACGAGCAGGCTCAGTCCCCACTCGAGCATCCAGTCCAGCTTGGAAGCCCCCCATAGCAGGGTGTCGGTGTACCATGCGTCTGGGGATTGGGCCAGCGCATCCAGGTCGAGGCCCACAGCGGACAGTCCGCCCCGGATCGCAGTGCGCAGAAACTCGGCCAGCGCTTGGGTCATTCCAATGCCAGCTGCGGTGATGCCAATCAAGATGGCCGGGCCGGCAAGGTGGTAGGCTTGAAGCCTGTGTTGTCGCATGGCGCCAAAGGCGGCGAACCATCCGCGAATGGCGCGGAAGAATTCCCGAACGTGAGACGGGGAGCGAGACAAGGAGGAACGCGATTGTTGCATCACCGGCTCCAAGATCGGAGAACCGTGTTCAGGCTTTACCCAGCCTCGCGCCAACTTCTGACAAGTCGTCGAAGAAAGCCGGGTAGCTCTTCTCCACCGCCTCGATGCCCACGATTTCCATGGGGGCGCCAGCGAGCCCCAGTGCGGTGCCGGCCATGACCATGCGGTGGTCGCCGCGGCCATCAAAGGTGGCGGAGGTGACCGGGCCAGGATGGATGACCATGGCGTCTTCCTCCGGAAGGAGATCGATCTGAATGCCGGCTTTTCCGAATTCGGTGGCGATGGCTTCTCCGCGGTCGCTTTCCTTGTGCTGCAGGCGGTGCAGCCCGGTCAAGGTCGTCTTGCCCTTGCAGAAAGCGGCGTAGGCGGCGAGCGGTGGGAAGAGGTCGGGGCAATGGGTCGCGTCGAAGCGAAACCCCTTGCGGCGTCCACGGTCCACGCGGATGCCGGAGTCGGTGCGCATCATTTTGGCCCCGCTGTACAGCAAGGCACCCGTGACCGCTTGGTCGGCCTGGGTGGGGGTGTTGCCCAAGCCGTCGATTTCCAGGAACGGATCGCCGGTCAAGGCGGCGATGGCGAGCAAAAAGGCGCCGGCACTCCAATCGCCGGCCACCGTGGCGTCAAACGGTTGGAAGGCCTGGCCGCCAGGGATGTCAAACCGCGCGTGGTCGTGGTGCTGGAGGGTGATGCCCACCGCTTGGAGGACCTCCATCGTCATGTCGACGTACGGGCGGCTCTTGAGGTTGTCCACGTGCACGGTGCTGTCCCCAGCAGCCGCGGGCAGTGCCATGAGCAGGCCAGTCAGAAATTGGCTGGACAAGCTGCCGTCCAGTTGGAATTCACCGCCCTTCAACGGGCCGCGGATGTGAATGGGGGCATGGCCGTCGGTCAATTCGACCTGCACGCCCGCAGGGGACAGGGACTCGGCCAAGGCGTCCATGGGCCGGGAATGCAAGGTTCCTTGGGCCTCCATGGTGAGGGGACCGTCGTGCAGGGCCGCAATGGGGGAGAACATGCGGATCCCGAGGCCGCTTTCGCCAAGGTCCAAAGTCTCTGAACGGGGTTGGAGCCCGCCTTGGATGCGAATGGCGCCTGCGCCCACCTCGATGTCTGCGCCGAGCCCTGCGGCCACCGACAGGGCTGCCCAGCAGTCTGCGGCATCGGAGGGGTTGCGGATCCAGCTTTCACCTCTGGCCAGCAAAGCCGCCGCCACCAAGCGTTGCATGTGGCTTTTGGAGGCTGGCGCCACCAAGCGTCCAGACAAGGAAGACGGGTGGACAACCAGGTTCATGCTTTGTCCACGACGTACAGCGTGGCAATGCCGCCGGTCAAGGGGTGCAGCGCGCAGGCGCTGAATCCGCAATCGAGCAGGATGCGCTTCAGGTCTTCTCCTTCGGGGAAGATTTTGACGGACTCGGGCAAATAAGTGTACGCCGACGCGTCCTTGGAGAACCATTTGCCCAACGTGGGCATGATGTAGCGGAAGTACAGCCAGAACAGCTGTTTCATCGGGAACATGCGCGGCTTCGAAAACTCGAGGATGTAGCCCTTGCCTCCCGACTTGAGGGTGCGCTGCATTTCGCGAAGCCCCGCTTCGAGGTTCTCGAAATTCCGCACGCCAAATGCCACCGTGAACGCGTCGAACCGCCCATCGTCGAAAGGCAGGGACTCCCCGTCGCCGAGCACAAGCTCCACCCGGCCGTCCTGTCCGGCGCGCGTCACCTTGGTCCGCCCCACGTCGAGCATGCCCGCAGAGATGTCGACGCCGATCACCTTCAATTCGGGCGCCTTCCGCGCAGCCTCGATGGCGAAATCGGCCGTGCCAGTGGCCACGTCGAGGATCTCCTTCGGGCCTTTGGACAGCAGCATCCGAACCGCCTTGCGCCGCCACAGCTTGTCGATGCCGAGGCTGAAGAAGTGGTTCAGGAAATCATAGCGGTGCGCGATGTTGTCGAACATCTGAGCGACCTGCGCCTTTTTGGCGTCACCGCTGTCATACGGGGTGATCGGGGTTCCCATGGGGGTGCAAGGTCGGCATCAACCGACCATCGTGTGGCCTTCGGGGTATTTGTAGTTCCGGCTGACCACAGAGCGGGCAAAGGCAAAGGCCACAGTGAGTGTGCCCACCCTTCCGATGATCATGCTCGCGATGAGGATGCCGCGGCCCACAGGGCTGATGTCCGCTGTGATTCCGGTGCTCAGCCCCACCGTGCCAAGGGCGCTGACTTGCTCGAACAAGAGGTTCAAAAAGCCCCGGTTTTCCGACAGCAGATGGGGCTCGCTGAGGGTGAGGGCAAACGTGCCGATCAGATTGAACAGCAGGAAGAACATCAGGATGCCCCAGGCGCGGCTGCGCAAGGCCTTGCCGATGGTCCGCTTGAACAGGTGAGGGTGTTGCAGGCCGCGAATGGTGCCGATGAGGTCGGCAAAGACCACCGCAAAGGTGCTCGTCTTGATGCCGCCGCCTGTGGACGAGCTCGATGCGCCGATGAACATGAGGATGGTCAGCAGAAACAGCATGGGGGTGCCGATGGCGCCGATGTCCACCGTGTTGAATCCGCTCGTGCGGGTGGCGCTCTGGAAGAACGCCGTGGTGATGCGCCCGGTCCAGCCCATGTTGTCGAGGGTTCCGCCGGTTCCGGACTCCAGCGCGAGATAGGCCAGCGCGCCGAAACCGACGAGGCCGAGGCTGTAGTACAGGGCGATTTTGGTGGGGAATCGAATCTGGCGCCACGGGTTTTTCATCCGTTCCTGCAGCGATTCCCGGGAGAACAGGTCAAAAATGGCCACCATGCCCAGTGCGCCGAAGAAGACGAGAATGGTCACCGTCCAATGGACCAGCCAAGCTTCAGCCACGCGCGGGTCTGCCAATCCTCCGCTGAAAAGGCTGATGCCCGCATTGTTGAATGCGCTGATGGACAGAAACAGGCTCTGGAAGATCCGGTCCCCAGTCGAGGCGAACAGGCCGCCGGGCCAAAAGAGGAACAGGCCGAGGGCACCGATGAGCTCGATGCCGACGCTCCACACAATGACCCTGCCCAGCATGCCTCGGCTGCCCAGAATGCTGCCGCGGTTCACGAAGTCCTCGATCACATCGTGCTGGCGCACCCCCACGCCGAATCGGGCCAGCAAGGCGAGCAAGGAACCGAACGCAATGATGTTCAATCCCCCCAGTTTGATCAGCACCATCAAGACGACATGGCCCTTGTGGGTGAAGAAGGTCTCCGCGTCCTGCACCATCAAGCCGGTCACGCAGGTGGCACTCGTCGAGGTGAACAAGGCATCGGAGAGGGACATGCCCAGTCCATCCACGGTCATTTCGGGCAGCATCAGCAGGCCGGTGCCGGTCAGGATGAGCGCCAGGAAGCTCAAGATGAACAAGGTGGCCGGATGAAAGCGGAAGCGGGGCAGGGTGCGCGCGCGCTCGGACAATTCGAGCAGGACGACAATCAGGAAATACGCTTGCACGACCCACACTGTCCAGTCCTCGACGCTGTCGATGCCCATGGGGTTCAAGGCCCGGCCCAGAAACACCTGGCCTGTCAGCAGGTCGCCGATCCCCTCGACAATGAGCAGGGCCATGAGCCCCCCTTCGAGGCGGTTGTGGCGCAGGAATTGGAGGGGGTGGAAATCGAACACCCACCGCACGAGGTAGTGCAGGATGTAGAACGCGAAGCTGCCCTTGATGATGCCGATGAGGTGGTTTGCGGTGTCGGATTCGAGCGGGTAGCCGTAATAGGCAATGAGGCAGGCAAACGCCGAGAGGCTGACCAGGACGTTGATGCCCTTGAGCACAGAGAGGACCCGCTCCCGGTGGGGTTGGAGTCCAATGTTGATCCGCTCTCTCAGTTCCTGCAGCGTCATTCGGAGAAAGGAAGGCCCTGAATTTCCCGGCGCAAAGCGTCTGGATGAATGGGCACCACGCCCGGGGTTTCGCACACCAGACCGCCGGCCAGGTTGGACACAGCTGCCAAATCTGGCGCAGGGACCTGGCAGGCCATCATCAGTGTGGCCACCGCAATGACGGTGTCGCCGGCCCCGGACACGTCGAGGATCTCGCGCGGGTGGGCGGGGTGGTGGGCGTCTTGGCCCCCAAAACGGATGCGCACACCGAGTTCGCTCAGCGTGAGGAGGGTGGCCTTGGGGTGGATCAAGCCATCGAGCCGGTCGAGGCCTTCGCAGATGCCTGCTTCTCGGGCCGGTGCGTCTCCCGGCTCCCATTGAAGTCCGAGGCCCTCCTTCAATTCCTTGAGGTTGGGTTTGAACAGGTCGACCCCATGATACTGGTCAAAGTGCCGGAATTTGGGGTCGACGCTGACCGGAATGTCGGCTTCTTTCGCCATGGCCAGCACGCCGGCGATGACCTCGGCAGACAGGGCGCCTTTGTCGTAATCCTCCAGCAGGATGGCGTGGTGTGGGCGCGTGGCCAGCGCCGTTCGGATTGCGTCAAGCAAGGCACTGGCGCCTTGCGCGTCCACGTCTTGGTCCACTTCTTCGTCTACGCGAAGCAGGTGCTGTCCACTGCTCATGACCCGCGTCTTCAGTGTGGTGGGGCGGTCGTGGGCCACGGCCACGCCATCGCTGTCGATGCCGGCTTCGCGGAGTTGGGTTCGGAGGTGTTTTCCGTGGTCGTCATCCCCGACCAATCCGGCCAAGGTGACCGGGCACCCCAGTGCCCGAAGGTTGAGCGCCACGTTGGCGGCGCCTCCCAAGCGGCGCTCCCTGCGGGTGGCACTGACCACAGGCACGGGTGCCTCCGGACTGATGCGGTCCACGCGGCCAAACAGGTACTGGTCCACCATCAAGTCTCCGACAACCAACACGCGCACCTCAGAGGCACGGTCCAGCGCAGCGAGTGCGTTGTCCCGGGATGTCCGGGTCCAGGGGTGGGCCTCCGGTGCCGGGTTCATGCGCGGAGGGCGGAAATGGCGTTGGCGATCCGGCGGATGGCCTCTTGGAGTTGGGCTTCCGAGGCGGCATAGCTGATGCGAATGCAATTCGGAGATCCGAAAGCATCGCCTCCCACCGTGGCCACTTCAGCGGCTTCCAGCAAGTACATGGCGAGGTCTTGTCCGCTGCGAATGGTGCCGCCATCGTGTTGGCGGCCAAACAGGGCGGACACATCGGGGAAGATGTAGAAGGCCCCCTGCGGAACGTTGACTTCAAACCCGTCGATGCCGCGCAGTCCGCTGACCACCATGTCCCGGCGTTGCAGGAAGGCCGCCTTCATTTCTGCGGCCAAAGCAGCCCCGCCGTGCATCGCGTGTTCCGTGGCCTTTTGTGAAATGCCGCTGGCGCCGCTGGTGAACTGGCCTTGCAGTTTCGTGCAAGCCGCAGCGATCCACTTCGGCGCGGCGATGTAACCGATGCGCCATCCGGTCATGGCAAAGCCCTTGGAGACGCCGTTGACGGTCACGGTGCGCTCCATCATGCCCGGTTGCGCAGCCAGGCTCGCATGGGCCTCGGTGAAGTTGATGTACTCGTAGATCTCGTCGGAGATGGCGATGGCGCGCGGATGGTCCCGCAGCACTTCAGCGATGGCGGCCATTTCCGCTTCCGTGTAGACGCTGCCGGAAGGGTTGTTGGGAGAATTGACCATGACAATGCGCGTCTTCTCCGTGAGGGCACTGCGCAGCTGGTCTGCGGTCATCTTGAAGTCCTGCGCAATGCCGGTCTCCACGGTGACGGCCTTTCCTCCCGCCAAGTTGGTCATGTCGGCATAGCTGACCCAGTATGGGGTGGGCAGGATCACCTCGTCACCGGGGTCGACGAGACTGAGGACCACATTCATCAAGCTGTGCTTGGCGCCGGTGGAGATGACAATCTGGTCCGCCTCGTAGTCCAGTCCATTGTCCCGCTTGAGTTTGTCGCAGATGGCCTGCTTCACTTCGCCGTAGCCCGGGACGGGAGGGTAGTGGGTGAAGTTGTCCTCAATCGCCTGAATGCCGGCGGCTTTGATGGCGTTGGGGGTGTCAAAATCGGGCTCGCCCAGGGAGAGGCTGATGATGTCCCGCCCGGCGGCCTTGAGTTCGCGGGCCTTGCGGCTCATGGCGATGGTGGCGGATTCGCTGAGGCGACCGAGGAGTTGGGACGTGCGGGGTTCCATGATGCTGGATGGGATGACAGATGTTGGGGGCAAAATTACGCCTTGGCGGTGGTCCGGGCGGACACAGAGGCCGCGAACGTGGCCCCGAGCCAGGTCAGGAAGCCATTGACCGGCAGCAAGGCGAACCCGAAGCTGAATCCGTGGGCCGATGTCCATTGTTCCAGCAGGTAGCCGAGACATGGGGCCGCTACGGCGACCCACGGAATCCAGCGGTCTGTGCCTGGTGCGGGGTGGCTTTTTCGCAGCAACGAAAAGGCGAACAAGCCCAGCAGCGGACCATAGGTATACCCGGTGACCTTGAACAAGGCGGCGATCACGCTGGTGTCATTGACGGCGTGGAATCCCAGGATGAGCAAGCCCACCCCGACGCTGACCAGAAGGTGAACGCGTTGTCGCCGCTGAACGTCGCCGGGGCGTTCCCCTTGATCCGCGGTGTCCATGCCGAGAAAGTCCACGCAAACCGAGGTCGTCAGGGCCGTCAAGGCGCTGTCGGCACTGGACAAGGCAGCCGCAACGAGGCCGAGCAGGAACAGGATGGGCAAAGCCCAGCCCATGCTGGATTTCAAGGCCACGGTGGCAAAGAGCAAGTCCGCGCGCTCGACCGCGGTTCCCGTCGCTTCCGTGTGCATCAGCAGCAGGGCGCCCAGCGACAAGAACAACAGGTTGACAAACACCAAGACCACCGAAAAAGACGCCACATTCAACTGGGCATCCCGAAGGTTCCTGCAGCTCAAGTTCTTCTGCATCATGTCCTGGTCCAACCCCGTCATGCACAGCGAGATGAACGCGCCGGCGATGAACTGTTTGACCCCGTGATTGGCCGCGCCCCAATCGTCGAAGAACCACCACCTCGCATGGCCGGATTGGGCCACGGCTTCCGGCAAATCCAGGATGGACACGCCCAGCTCCCGTCCAATCAGCACCACTGCCACGGTTGCGGCCAGGAGCATGCACGCGGTTTGCAAGGTGTCGGTCCACACCACGGTGGCGATGCCGCCGCGCCGGGTATAGGCCCAGATCACGCCGAGCACAGCCGCGATGAGAACGGTCAGCCTCAACCATTCCACGCCGCCGGACACCTCGGGCAGGACCGTTTCGTTCAGCACCAGCACCACGAGGTACAGCCTGAACGCCGCACCCATGCTTCGGGACAGCAAGAAAAAGGCGGCCCCAGTCTTGTACGATTGCGTTCCGATGCGCTGTCCGAGGTACGCGTAAATGCTGGTCAGTTGAAGTCGATAATACAGCGGGAGCAGGACGGTGGTGATGACAGCATAGCCCACCACATAGCCCAGCACCATTTGCATGTAGCCGAACTGTTGGGTGCCCACCCATCCGGGGACCGAGAGGAAGGTCACGCCGCTGAGGGAGGTCCCAATCATGCCAAAGGCCACGGCCCACCAAGGGCTCCGACGGCCACCCAGGGAGAAGTCGGACATGCTGGCCTGGCCGCCGGTGCGGTGGCCGAGCAACAAGAGAAGTGCGAGATAGACGGCCACCGCGAGAAGGGCCAGGATGGGGGTGTCCATGCCGGCAAGCTACATCGCCGCGTAACTTCGCGCCCGTGGAAATGCCGTCTCGCCTCATCGATCGTGCTGTGGACCAGATTGCGGGTTTGCCAGGTGTGGGGCGTCGCACCGCGCTCCGCTTGGCCTTGCACTTGCTGTCCAGGAACGGGGAAGATGTTCGCCGCTTCACGGAGGCCATCCAAGCCATGAAGGAGGGGGTCAAGGCCTGTACGACGTGCGGCAACCTGGGAGAAGAGGACCAGTGCACCATTTGTGTCGATCCGCGTCGGGATGACACGAGAATCGCTGTGGTCGAGGACCTTCGGGATCTTTTGGCCATTGAGGGCACCGGGCATTTCAGGGGCCGATATCACGTTCTCGGTGGGGTCATCAGCCCCATGGATGGCGTTGGTCCTGCCGATTTGAGGGTGGAGTCCTTGATTCAGCGCGCTTCCGACGAGGCGTGCCAAGAGGTCATTTTTGCCCTGCCGACCACCATGGAGGGGGACACCACCGCATTCTACCTCGACAAGCGTCTTCGCGACTCCGGGGTCGAGATCACCACTTTGGCCCGTGGCGTTGCAGTGGGGGACGAGCTTCAATATGCCGACGAGTTGACCCTGATCCGCTCGCTCCAGCAACGCTTGCCATATGAGCAGGCCAGCCAAGCGCCCAAAAGCGATCCATGAAGCTGTCCGTCATCGTCGTCAGCTACAATGTGAAGGGGTATCTGAGCTTGTGCCTCGACTCGGCCTTGGTGGCCATGCGGCGCTTGGGCAAAGGAGAGGCTGAGCTCATTGTGTTTGACAACGCAAGTGACGACGGATCAACAGAATGGGTGTTGTCAAATTATCCTGAGGTTGAGGTCATGGCATCCAAAGAGAACCTTGGTTTCAGTGCGGGAAACAATGCCGCAATCCAGCGATCCAAAGGAGAGTGGGTGCTGTTGTTGAATCCCGACACCGTGGTGCCGGAGGACACCTTCGAGAAGGTGCTGGCCCATGGCGAGTCTGATGGCCGAATCGGGGCCATTGGTGTGCCCATGTTCGATGGCGCCGGGCGCTGGCTTCCTGAAAGCAAGCGGGGCATGCCCACGCCCTGGGCTTCGTTTTGTCGACTCAGCGGTTTGTGGCGGCTGGCGCCGAAGAGCCCAGCCTTGAACCGCTACTACTTCGGCCATGTGGCAGCGGACGAGACTGCAGAGGTCGAGGTGTTGAGTGGGGCCTTCATGTGGATGCGTCGAAAAGCGCTCGACAAAGTGGGGGTGCTCGATGAAGATTTCTTCATGTATGGAGAAGACATTGATTTGAGCATCAGGATTTTAAATGCGGGTTGGGTCAACCACTACTTCAGTGGAGCTCCCATTGTGCATTTCAAGGGGGAGAGCACCAAGAAGGGGAGCTTGTCCTATGTCCGGGTCTTCCATGGCGCCATGCGCATTTTCAGTGAAAAGCACTTTGCAGGCGGGCAGGCCATGGCCATGCGCTGGATGATTCGCTTGGGCATCAAGCTCCGGGCGATCACGGCGTTCATTCAGGGGCGGTTGCAACGTCATGCATCGATGGCATTGGACGCTTTCCTGGCCGGAACGGTGAGCGTTGGTGTGGTGCGTTTGCACGGCATTTGGAGTGGTGTGTGGCATCCTTGGGGAGGAACCTGGGTGGTCGCGAGCTTGGCATCTGTGGCCTCAGCCCTTGCTGGCCAATGGTTTGGGCTGCGTGATCGTCCTTTTGTGCGGTTGCGGACGTTGGTGGGAGGCGCAATGGGCGGAGCGTTGTTTCTGTTGCTGTATGCCCTGCTTCCAGAGTCCATGCGGGTCAGTCGACTCGCAGTGGTGGTGGCCGCTGCCGGGATGGCGTTGGCGCCGTGGGGTTGGCGCAGTGCCATGGTTGCGCTGCGACCTGCACGGTACCGCTGGCGTTCTGGACGCCCGCAAGTGGGGGTGCTGTGTCATCCGCAGCGATTGGACGACATGAAAAAATGGGTTCAGTCTGCGTATGGCAGTGTCTTGGATTTAAATGAGTTGGATGCGTCAGGTTCAGGTTGGGATACAGGTGTTGCGTTGGAGGTGGCGTTGTGTGATGCAGGGCTCGGAGGGCAGGTGGTTCTCGATGGCGTTCGTCGGTCTGCAGAATCTGGGGTGGACTTGCGCATTGTCCCGACCAGATTGTGGGCGGCCTTGGGCGGGAGCCGGAGAGAGAGTGCCCCCGATGCGCTGTTGTCCTGGGGAGCGGATGGCCTCGGCCGAATCGAGCGTCGGCGCGCCAAGAGGCGAGTGGATGTGGGGTGGAGCTTGTGGATTCTGTTGGCAGGTCCCGGGCGTGGACCATCCGGTCAGCGCATGACCCGACGTGCGGCCTGGGCAGTGTTGCGGGGTCAGCAAACTTGGGTGGGCTTCCATGGCGGATGGGAAGGAGCGGAGCGGCTTCCGAGGTTGGGTGACGCTGTTTTTGCCGTAGGTACCGGTCATCGAATTCTCGATGGAGCAGAGGCCAAACGACTGGACCTCAGGTATGCATTTGACTTCGGGTGGATGCGGGAAGTCGAATTGTTGATGACGTTGCGGATGGATTGATGCCGAAGGGCACAACGGCGTGGAGGTCGGCCGTACCTTTGAGGTGCAATTCAGACCCTCCGGGCAATACATCCATGGAGATACTTCTACCCAAAATGGGCGAGAGCGTGGCCGAAGCGACCATCATCAAATGGGTGGTGGACGAAGGCCAGTCCGTCTCGGCCGACGACCCCATCATTGAAATCGCCACCGACAAGGTGGACTCTGAAGTCCCTGCTCCCGAAGATGGGGTGTTGGTGAAGCACCTCGTGGCCGAAGGAGATGTGGTCCAAGTGGGTCAGCCCATTGCGGAATTTGCCGTGAATGGGGAAACCGTCACGGCAACCGCCCCAGCTCCAGCTCCGAAGTCTGATGAAGCCGTCGCCCCAGCACCGGAAGTGTTGGAAGCCGTCAGTGCACCGCTCGCATCGCCAGCCAATGGCGTAGAAGCTGCTCCAGCGGCTGCTGCGGTGGTGTCCACGGAGAAGCCATCGCGCAGCAGTGGTGGACGCTTCTACAGCCCGCTCGTCCGAAGCATTGCCCAAAAGGAGGGGGTCAGTCAGGCAGAACTGGACGCCATTCCTGGAACCGGAAAGGATGGCCGCGTGACCAAGCGCGACATGTTGTCCTACGTGCAGAATGGTCGGAAAACGGCCGCTGTTGCCCCTCAGCCTGCGGCCCCTCAGCCTGCTCCGGCTCCCCAGTCGGCCACCGCGCCTCGGAAGCCAGTGGCCGTTCCAGCTGTCTCGATGGATGGTGAGGATGAGATCGTGGAAATGGACCGGATGCGCAAACTCATCGCGGATCATATGGTGCGCAGTGTGCAGACCAGTCCGCATGTGACCTCATTTGTGGAAGCCGATGTCACCCGCATTGTGGATTGGCGCAACCGAAACAAAGCCACATTCCAGTCGCAAACGGGGCAAAAACTCACATTCACCCCATTCTTCATCGAAGCCGTCGCGAAAGCACTCCGGGAATTCCCGGGGGTCAATGCCAGCGTCGATGGAGACCGCATTGTCCTCAAAAAAGGCATCCACATTGGCATGGCTGCAGCCACGCCGGAGGGCAACCTCATTGTTCCGGTCATTCGCCACGCCGACCGCTACAACTTGAATGGCTTGGCGACCATCGTCAACGACCTCGCCAGCCGCGCCCGTCAAGGGGCATTGAAACCAGACGAGATCAGTGGGGGGACCTACACCGTGTCCAACGTGGGCACCTTTGGCAACGTCTTTGGCACGCCCATCATCAACCAGCCGCAAGTGGGCATCCTCGCTTTGGGTGCCATTCGCAAGAAGCCCGCGGTGGTGGAAACGCCAGATGGGGATGTGATTGCGGTGCGTCACATGATGTTCTTGTCCCACAGCTACGACCACCGCGTCGTGGATGGCCAGCTTGGCGGCAGTTTTGTCCGCCGCGTGGCGGATCACTTGGAGGCATTCGACCCCCAGCGTCCCGTCGTCTGATTTTCGGGGAATTCGCGTGGAAGAAAAGCGGTCCATTTGACCGTTTTCCAATAGGCGCACGTCTATTTTTCGCCGACCATGTTTCGCTGGATTCTCGTTTTTTCTTGTGTGTTGTTCTGTGTCGGTCCCTCTCCCGCTCAGTTGTCACACGACCGACATTGGCCAGAAGTTGCGCAGTGGTTGTCGCCTCTGGCCGCTGACTTTTTGGAAGAAGAGGACGCGGCCAACCGTTACCGGGATGCCAATCGCCTGATCGGAGAGGAGAAGTGGGGTCAAGCGGCCGCATTGATTCAGGACCTCTACGAACAAGAGCCTGAGAACCGGAATTTGGCCTTCAAATTGGCCCTTTGTCTTCGAAGTGTCAAGGGGCGCCTTTCAGAAGCAGTCCCCTTGGCGCAACAAGCTGCCAATGGTGAGTTTGCCCGGCGTTACAACGCCTTGGATATCCGGGAGACCCTGCCCTCTGAGGAAGCGCTCGAACTGGCGATGGAGGTGCTCCAACACGCAGGTCACTATGCGGAAGCCACGGCCATGGCTCAGCGGATGGTCGACCGTTACCCGGAGCGGGATTTCCGGCACATCCGCGCAGAACAGGCGCTGAAGGATTGCGCGTTTGCGATGGCTTGTGTGGCGCAACCGAGGGACATGGACATTCGCCCTGAGGCTGGATTGAACAGTGAGGCCCGTGACTTTTCGCCAGTTGTAGCGCCAGATGGTGGCGCCGTGTATTTCACGAGTTACCGGGACCAAACGGGGCCGGTGTCCAAAAAGAAAGGACGTCTCTTTCGTGCAGGTCGCACGCCCTCGGGTTGGGGTGAGGCCGAGCCATTGTTGTTGGGTTCGGCATCTGAAGATTTGACCACGGTCGGTATTCTGGGGGATGAAGAACTGCTGCTTGTGCACCGCGGACGCGGACAAGAGGGCGATGTCTGGACAGCGCGGTGGAACACGTCTGGTGAATTGGAATGGGTGGCCAAGGTGCCCGAGCCCATTGCGTCCAAGCACTGGGAGACATCAGTGACAGAACGGTTCGACGGTCAGGAGCGAATCTTTGTGTCGGACCGCCCGGGAGGCCAAGGTGGCCGAGACTTGTACAGGACCGTCATGTTGCCAGATGGCTCTTGGTCCAAGCCCCTCAACCTGGGTGGGCGAATCAACACGGCCGGTGAAGAGGAGAGTCCAGTGTTGAGCGCCGATGGGCGCAGTCTCGTGTTTGCGTCCAATGGCCATCAAGGCATGGGCGGATTTGATCTGTTTCGCTGTGTGCGCCTCGACAATGGAAGTTGGAGTGAGCCGGAGCACATGGGGCACCCCTTGAATACGCCAGGAGACGAAGTCATGGTCAGCCTCGACGCGTCTGGACAAGGTGGATACTTGAGCAGCTCTCGCCAAGGCGGCCTGGACTTGGACATTTTCAGTGTGGAGGTCTACGATGAGCCAGAGGAGGCGTTGGCGGTCTTCATTGGCCAGGTGCTGCAGTGGAAATCCGGCGATGTCTTGGAGGCCAGATCTGTGGATGAGGGGGAGCCTGTTTTGCGGGTCTTCCGCGCGCGTTCTGGCTCGGGCAGTTTTGTGGCTGCACTTCCGGCATGTCGGGAATACCGGTTCTCGTGGATGCGGGGAATGGAGGTCTTGCAATCGCGGGTGGAGAAAGTGGCCTGCGATGCTGCTTATGGCAAGGAGCGCCGTGTGGGGCGCTTGGACGCCTTTGGTTGGGCAGTGAAGGAAGAAGCAAACGGGTCCACTGGAGATGTTCTGGAAGAGGTCTTGGAGGAACAAGACGACATCGCCGTGGCTGAGGGTGCGGACTCGGACGTTACCCCCCTCGGCGTTGCAGTTGATTCGCCCAAGACGGAAGTTGAAGGCCGCGTGGCCATGGAGGTTGAGGCGCCAGCCCCCAGCCACACGTTCGAAGCGGAGACATTGGACTCGGTGGAGCCCACTCCGGTGACCATGGTGGAGTTTGCGGCCGTGAGTGCGACGGTGGAGTTTGGATACGGCCGCTACCTGACCCGGTCCACAGACCATCAAGTGACAGCGATGGTGGAGGAGGTGTTGTCCCGGCGTGCTGCCGGAGAGGTTCCCATTTTGGAAATCCAAGGGTCGGCCTCTTACGTGCCGGTCAAAAACCAAGAAGCGTTCAAGACCAACGAGCAGTTGGCCAAGATGCGCGCAGAAAAAGCGAGGGATGCCATCATCCGTGCCCTCAGCGCCAAGGGACTGCAGGTCGGAGAAGACTACAAGATTGTCCTGGATTGGGCGGTGGCGGGGCCTGAATATCAGGGTGACGCTCAGGTGAAGCGGGCGGAATACCGCAGCTACCAATATGCCAAGTTCTCCTTGGGGCGGCAGTGGGTTGAACAGCGCTGAGCCGCATCTTCGCGACATGGAACGACTGGATTTGAACTTGCCGTTGGAGCGGCCGTTGGTGTTTTTTGACCTCGAAACCACCGGGACGGATGTCGCGAAGGACCGCATTGTGGAGATGGCGTTTGTCAAGGTCATGCCCGACGGTCAATGGCATGTTCGCCCGGACAAGGAACAGGGCCAAGGGCGTTTGCTCATCAACCCACAGATGCCCATCCCGGCAGAGTCGACCGCGGTGCACGGCGTGTCCGATGCGGATGTGGCCGACGCGCCAACGTTTGAAAGCATGGCGGCCAAATTGTACCGTTGGCTCGACGGTTGCGACCTGGCCGGCTTCAACTCCAACCGGTTCGATGTTCCCCTGCTCGCGGAGGAGTTCCTCCGGTGCAACATTGCATTCAAAGTCGAGGGGCGCCATCTGGTGGATGTCCAGAACATCTTCCACAAGATGGAGCAGCGCACCCTCCGGGCGGCGCTGAAGTTTTACTGCGACGAGGACCTCGATGGCGCCCACGAGGCCCTGCCCGACATTTTGGCCACCATCAAGGTGTTCGCCCGTCAGGTGGACCGCTACAAAGACCACACGATTCTGGATTCCAAGGGCGAAACGGTGGGGCCACTTCCCCAAAGCGTCCCCGGCATCGCGGAATTCGGTCGTCGGGGGCGAAATGCGGACCTCGCAGGCCGCTTTGTCTACAATGACGACAATGAGGTCGTGTTCAACTTTGGAAAGTACCGCGGTGTGTTGCTCAAAGACGTGCTCGACCGCGACCCGGGGTACTACGGCTGGATGATGAACGGGGACTTCCCGCGCTACACCAAGTGGGTGCTTCAGGAGACCCGAGATGCCTTGCGCGCGGCCAAATGAGCCTTGGGCGCATTCTGGTCTTGGTTTCCAATGATTTGACGTTCGACCAGCGCGTTCGCAAGACGTGCGCTTCGTTGCAGCGCGCCGGGTATGAGCCGGTGTTGATTGGGCGGCGCATGGCGCCCGATGCGCCGGAATTCATCGATCGCCCATATCCCACCGAGAGGATGTGGCTGTCCGCTTTGGCGGGGCCGAGGTTCTACCTCTCGTTGCAGACGGCCTTGTGGCAAGCGCTGTCCCGGTGGCAAGCCAAGGGCGACGTCACTGCGGTGTGGGCCAACGATTTGGACACGCTGTGGCCCGCCGTGAAGGCGGCGCGGCGATGGGGGTGGCAGCTCGCCTATGACAGCCATGAATGGTTCACCGAAGCGGAGGGGTTGAAGGGGCGGCCGCTGCGCAAAGCGGCATGGCGGATGTGGGAATGGCGGTGTCTGCGCCACTTGCAACGGATGATCACGGTCAACGACGCGATTGCGGATGCCTACCGGCAGAAGGGGGTGGCTGTGGAGGTGGTGCCCAACGTTCCGGAACAGGCCGCTCAGGCCGCCGTCCCCATGGCCCGTGCAGACTTGGGGTGGCCCTCAGACCGAAAGGTGCTGCTGATGCAGGGGGCGTTCATGGACCGTGACCGTGGCGCGTTGGATGCGGTGCGCGCACTGGTTCACTTGCCGGACGTTCATTTGGCGCTGATCGGTGCTGGCCCGGAGCACGCTGCGGCGCACGGTGTGGCGGCCGCCCTGGGTGTGGCGGATCGGCTTCACGTTCACGACCGCAAGCCGTTTGATGAATTGCGCCGCTGCACTGCTGCGGCGGATGTCGGATTGTCTTTGGAC
>CBFHWV010000022.1:0-4623 GCA_965659565.1 uncultured Flavobacteriales bacterium | reverse complement strand
GCCTTGAGGCGAATCCAAAGTGGCTGGCAGAGCCGCGCCACACCTGGCCTCAGGACCGCTTGCTTCATCCGGCGCTCCTCCGCATAGAGCTCGGCATTGAATTGCCGGGAGACGCCACCGGCCTTCACGGAAACCCAATTCTCCCCGGATGCCCATTGGGCGGTCACGCCGCTTTGGAAGAGCGCGAGGTTCAGCGCATAATCGGACAGGACGCGGTACTCGGTGGAGAATCCGCCGCGGTCGCGGAGCAAGGAAGTGGGGTAGGCGATGCCTTGGTGGTGGGCCGTGTTGCGCCAAAACAGGCTGCGGTCCCACCGCGCCGGATAGTGGTCGGGTACGCCAGGTTCAGCATGCGGCAGGAGGACACCGCCCAATTCCAGGTGCTTCACCTCGTCCAAGCTCCAACGCTCCGCCGCTTTGCGCAACCCTAGCAAGGGGCGGTCACCCGCGCCGAGAAACAGGATGCGCGGGGTAGAGCACCGCTCCAGCATTCGGTTCATGGCGTCGTAAATGCCGTGGTCGGGTTCGCAATGGAGGTCGATGCGAAGGCCTGCAGGCGCGAGGTTGTCTGGAAAGTCCGAGGGGGCGCCTTTGGCCAATTGGATCAGGACACAGACATCATCCAAAGCTGACTCCCAGACTTCGGCAATACCAGCGAGCGATTCGCCCAACGGCCCCCATTCTTCAGGGCCGATCACCGGAATGGCGAGGGTCAGTGCCGGTTGCGGCTGGGTCATGCCGTCAGTTGCGGAGGTGCACTGCGCTCTTTCAATTGGCCTTGGTCGCACTCGAGAATGCGGCCGGGGTGGCGCTCCAAAATCCCGTGGTCGTGTGTGGCCATGAGGACGCAACGTCCGTCGCGCGCCAGGTCGTGCAGGAGTTCGAGAATGCCCTCTGCCGTTCGGGGATCGAGGTTTCCCGTGGGTTCATCGGCGAGGATGAGCTCGGGCGAATTCAACAGGGCCCTCGCGATGGCCAAACGCTGGCGCTCGCCACCACTCAATTCGTGGGGGCGCTTGTAGCCTTTGTTGTCGAGCCCCACTGAGGCGAGAACCTCTCCGATTCGGTTGCGGCGATCGGCGGCATCCTTCCAATCGATCACCTTCAAGACAAAATCGAGGTTGGCCTCTGCGGTGCGGTCCGTGAGCAGCTCGAAGTCCTGAAAAACGATGCCCAGTTTGCGGCGGAGCAGGTGGACTTTGGCCGGCTTCAGGCTGCCCAGGTCGATCCCGCAGACCTGGCCTTGGCCCTGTTGCAAGGGCAATTCGCCGTAGAGCGTTTTGAGCAGGCTGCTTTTTCCGGACCCCGTCCTTCCAATGAGGTAAATGAACTCGCCGGCACGGCCTTGGAGGGTCACATCGCGGAGAACGACATGCTCCTCCTGGTGCAGGTCCGCACCGGCGAGGTCAATGAGGATGGGGTTGTCCGAACTCACTCGACGCTGTAGTCCGCGGCGTCCAGCTTGGGATTGAGCTTGACCTCCTTCAACGTCATGGTCATCTCCTGTCCAGCGGTCTTCATGGTGACAGAGGACTCGAATTGGAGTCCCTTGACCTCCATCATGTCGCCGTAGTCGAGGGTGACGGACATGTCGCCCCGTGGTGTGCTTTCGTTGCGCACCGTGCGCGTGCGCATGGCCGTTTCCACGTTGAACCAGTGGCTTTCGACCACTTGGCCTTCCTCTCGGATTTCAACGAGGTATTGCGGGACCCCGTTGATCTGATCCATGCCGAGCAATTCGGCCGCGGCACCGTATTCAGAGAGGTGCAGGAATTCCAGGGGGTCGTGGTTTCGCTTGGCATCCAAGATGCCCGCTTCATCCATCGGTTGGTTCTGTCCCATGGCGATTTCGGCACCTTTTACACCATCGAAGCGGGTCTCTTGCATGACGTTGCCGCCAGCAGAAATGCGGGTGTATCCCGGGCCGCCCACCATGTAGGCTTGCTCCATGTCGAGGGTCATCGGACCGGCCGCCATTTCGCCCATCGTCTGGACCCCTTTCAGTTTCTCCAATTTGGCAATGCCGCCGCGGGCCTCGTAATGGGCGCGGAACACGTCCTCGGCAGTCATGCCTTCCGGTGCGGGGTCGAGCTCCTTGAGCGGTTCGCCAAAGGCGTCGAAGAACTCGACTTGTCCGGAGGCCGCAAACTGCGCCAGGCCGTCGGCCACATCTCGGTTCCCCGCGATGGTGATGTTCATGTTGTCAGGGCGCAGATAAGTGCGGGCCACGCGCTGGACGTCTTCGACCGTCACGGCATCGAGGCGCTCGAGGTAGGTGGCATAGTAGTCCTCCGCGTAGCCGTACCGCTCGGTGTTGAGGGCAAAGCGCGCGATGGTCTCCGGACGCTCGAGCGACAGGGCGAAGCTGCCGTTCAAGTAGTTCTTGACGAATTGGAGCGTGCTGTCAGGGGCAGGCGTCTCCACCATCTTCCGGATCTCGGAGAGGAATTCGACGAGCGAGCTGTCGGTGACCTCGTTGCGGACGCTGGCCCGGGCGCTGAAGCGGCCGACGAGCTCATCGGGTCCGACGGAGCTGCGGGCGCCGTAGGTGTAGCCTTTGTCCTCACGCAGGTTCTGGTTCAACCGGCTGCCGAAGAAGCCGCCGAGCATCGTATTCATCACACTCACCGCCACCACGTCCGGATGGCCGGGCTTGAGGTAGACGGGGAAGGTGATGTCGATCACACTTTGCACAGCACCGGGAACGGGGGCAAAGCACACGCGGTTGGCCTTGGGGGGGACCGGACGGGCGAACCGCTCGGATTCCACCTCGTTGGGGCGCCACTCACCGAAGTACTGCTCGGCCTGTTGACGCGCGGTCTCGGGGGTGATGTCCCCGACCACCACGAGGTAGGCCACATTTGGTTTCCAGATGGACGCGTAGTGGGCCATCAGGTCTTCACGGGTGATGGCCTCCACGGTCTTTTCGTTGGAGCTCTCGCCATAGGGGTGCTTCAGTCCGTAGGTCATGGCCCGGGACAGGCGACCGGAAATCTGGTTGGCGTCGGTGGCGCTGCTGGCAAATCCGCTCAAAGTCTGCTTCCGTTCCTTTTCCAGCTCCTCTTCCGGGAAGGTGGGGTTCATCAGGATGTCGGACATAAGCTCGAGCAGGGTCTCGCTGTGCTGGACGAGGCAGCGGCCATTCATTCCAAAGCCGGAAGTGCCGAGGCTGGCGCCGATGCGGTCCACCGCTTCGTCGATTTCGGACTTGTTGCGGGTGGTGGTGCCCTTGCGCATCATCGAGCCTGCCATGCTGGTGTAGCCGGCCTTGGCCCCCTCGTAGATGGGGTCGACATCCAGCGTCAAGCGGTAGCTGACGCGGGGAAGCTTGTGGTTTTCGACCACGATGAGGGTCAATCCGTTTTCGAGGGTCTCGACGGTGTAGTCGCCGAGGACGATCTCGGGAGCCGGGGCCGGAGCCGGGGCTTGGGAGCGGTCGACCTGGGCGAGGACCGCAGCGGGCATCAGGACCGCCAGGGTCAGAAGGAGGGAGGCAATGCGGTTCATTGTGCGTTCTCGTTCATGAAGTACAGGACGACGCGGCGGTCGTGGTTGTAGTAATCGTTGGCCGCCTTTTGAATGTCTTCGGCCGTGACCGCCATGTAGCGGTCGATTTCGTTGTTGATGAGGTTGGCGTCCCCGAAATACATGTGGTAGTTCGCCAGGGATTCTGCGATGCCCCGCATGGTGCCATTGGACTGGACGAATCCACTCTCGACTTGGTTCTTCAACTTGTCGAGCTCCGCGGCGCTGATGCCTTCGGTTTTGACCCGGTCGATTTCAGCGACCATGGCGGTCTCGACCTCCGCGGGGTCGGTGCCAATGTTGGCCACTGCATAAGCGATGGTTTGTCCGGGGTCCTCCAATCCAAAGCTGAAGGCGCCGCAGAACACGGCGAGCTCCTGGTCGTCGACCACGGCGCGGTTGAGTCGGCTGGATTGACCTCCACTCAGGGCGGTGTTGAGCAAGTCCACCGCATAGTAGTCCGGCGTGCCTTCTGCTGGAATCGGATAGGCCATCAACACCAGGGGGAGTTGGTCGTCTCCCCAAATCGTATCGCGGACTTCGGTCACTTTATAGGGCTCTTCGATGGTTGGACGCGGAATGTCCTTGGTGCCGCGCGGAACTGGGCCGAAGTAGCCTTCGATCATTTTCTTGAGGTCCTTGCGGTCAAAGTCGCCGGCGATGGAGAGCACGGCGTTGTTGGGCACGTAGAAGGTCTCGTAGAAGTCGGTGAACTCCTGGTCCTCTGCCGCATTGAGGTGCGCCATGGACCCGATGACCGGCCACTGGTAGGGGTGCTCGGTATAGGCGCGCTTCATGGTTTCCTCGATGAGGTTGCCGTAGGGCTGGTTGTCGACCCGCTGGCGGCGCTCTTCTTTCACCACTTCCCGCTGGGTCTCGATGCCGATGGTTTCAACGCGGGCGTGGAGCATGCGCTCGCTTTCCAGCCACAGTCCGAGTTCGAGCTGGTTGGAAGGCAGCACCTCGTAGTAAAAGGTGCGGTCGTTGGACGTGTTGGCGTTGTTCTGGCCTCCCGCATTCTGGATGTACTTGAAGAATTCGCCGCGGCCGATGTTTTCAGACCCCTCGAAGAGCAGGTGCTCGAAGAAGTGGGCCATG
>CBFHWV010000021.1:0-28171 GCA_965659565.1 uncultured Flavobacteriales bacterium | reverse complement strand
TCCAATGGTGAGGGTCACGGTGTAGATGCCGTCGTTGAGGAAGGTGACCCCATCTCCGTTGGGCTGCCAGTCGGGATCGGGACCGCTGCTCGACCCGGACACGTGCCACTCCACCCCCCATTGCCCACAAAGCGGGGGCTCGGGCGTCAGGTTCTCCCACGCAATGGTCAGCGGCGTACATCCCGCCAAGGGGGCCACCGTTCCCAACGCCTCCGTCGGATCCGGGTACACGCACACGGGCACCACGCCCGTGGAATCCTGACAGTTGGGGTGCGACTCGGTCAGATAAACACTGTACTCTCCGGGTTCCGGAAAGACCGTCAGCAATTCAAACCCAGTTCCCGTCGCGGGGGACGCGTCCTGCTGGCCCTGTTCCGGAACCACTTCCCAGTCCCCGTATGCAGGGACACAGTAGGTCGGGGTGGCAATCAGTCCGCTTCCGAGGGCGTCGTATTCGAAGATGGGTCCCACGCACACATCGGTGATGCCGAACATGTCCGGCGCCGGACTTTGGTGGATGCGAATGGGTTCCACAATGTTGGTCGCATTGCCACACAGGTTGTTGGCGCTGAACGTGACGGCGTACGCATTTTGCTCTCCTCCGGGGGTGTTGGAGAAACAGCTGCTCGAACCGTACGTGTGGGACACGGTGGCAGGTGGAGGGTGGTTGAAGCTGACCGATGAACCATCGCCAAAATTCACGGCGTAGGTGGTCCCGTCCAGGTTGTTGTCCGTCTCGAGAAAGGGAAAGGTCAACTCATACGGACTGCAAATCGTCACACTCGTTCCAGGCAAGGCCGATCCGACGGTCGGGTTGGTTCCGACGAACAAACTGTCGGTGTCCGCATTGACGCATCCATTGGATCCCGTGGCCTCGATGGTCACCACGTACATGCCCAAATCGGGATAGGACGTCCCCACGGAATCTGTCAAGGGGTCAAAGGCCGCCACCGTGGTGTCCGCGCCATTGCCCCAGTCCACGGACCACGACACCACGCCCGGTCCATCAAACGTGGACGCCGGCAGCGCAAAATCCGGAAACCCATCCTGACCCAAGCAAATCGCAGAAAGGGCAGGCAGCCCCGGGTTGGGCAAGGCCAGTACCTGAACGGTCTCGACAGAAGTACAGCCCGCTTCTCCACCTGGACCGGTCGGTCCCGCTTGCACGGTCAACGTGACGTCGAATGTCAACAGCCCCTCACCCTCGGCATTTTGAAACACGTGGTCCGGTTGGAAGGACAATGCAGACGTGCCGTCGCCAAAGTCCCAGGCGTAGACCCAATCCGGATTGGGGTTGGCCACGTCAAACGACACCGGATCACTGGCACATCCCCCGTCGTTGAGGACGACAAATTCCGCCGCATTTCCACAAGGCGCCTGCGCAAGGGCCATCCTCGAACAAGCGAGGCACAGCCACAAAAGAGCAAAGGAGCGACAAGCAGACCACATGGTTGGACAAAATTAAGTCCCTCAACGCCAACCACATCGAAATCCGCAATGCCGTTCATGGCCTTCAATCCGCTGAACTGACCACGACGCGTCAGTTGAAATCGGCTCCGCTGCCCAACGGCTGTTGCACCCATTTGGCCACGCCTACGGAGGCGGGCGCCTGGATGAATTCGGTCACCATCGACTCGAAGCCCGCAATGGCAGCCGGGTCGGGATTGACCACGGTGATGGGGCACCCGGGGCGGGCAAAATTCACCAATCCTGCGGCCGGGTAGACCTGCATGGACGTGCCGACCACCAGCAGGGCATCGGCCGCCTCCACCGTCTCCACGGCAGGCTCCATCATGGGCACGCCTTCGCCAAACCACACCACGTGCGGTCGGAGCTGCACCCCACGATCGTCGGTGTCCCCCATGTTGACGTCCGGTCCGGGCAGATGCTCGCCCACGGTCAGGATGCGGGCGTCGTCCATGCCGGGATCGTCTTCCGGCCGAACCTTGCGAAGCTCGCCGTGCAGGTGAAGGACCTGCGTACTGCCGGCCCGCTCGTGGAGGTCGTCCACATTCTGGGTGACGATGCGCACGTCGAATTGGGGCTCAAGTTGTGCCAACGCGACGTGGGCAGCATTCGGGACCACCTCGTCGAGTTGGCGGCGGCGGGCGTTGTAGAACCGCTGCACCAATTCGGGGTCGCGGGCCCAAGCCTCGGGCGTGGCCACCTCCATCACATCGTGGTCTTCCCACAATCCATCGCCGTCGCGAAACGTCTTGATTCCGCTCTCCCGGCTGATGCCCGCCCCGGACAGCACCACAAGCTGGGGTCGATCGGACGCGTGCGCCATCAGAAGGCGAATCGATACCCGACCAGGACGGCTCCGGTGCGATAACCGCGGCGCGTCCGGCGGTCCTCCGCAGTGGTGTTGGACTCCCGGATCGTGAGATCGAACAGCGCCACCACCGTCCCCCGTTCGCCCACTTCCCGGGCGAGCTCGGCATCCAATCGGTTGTAGCGGTAATTCAAGGTGGGATACGGCGCGCCGATGGCCTGCTCCGCCAACCGGTCGGTATAGTTGCGCCACGTCCGGCTCACGGTCATCGCGGCACTCCACTGCAATTCCATCGGGGCCCACCTCAGCCGGGAGGACACCTTGACATCCCGGAATCCGAAATCTCCCTGGGAGCGGTCGGTTCGATTCTGGCGCCGCACATCCATTCTCCACGACCACCCCCCCCGGAGTGGCAAATCACACCGCAACCGCCACGTGGAGTACGCCCAATGTCGCATTGGATAGGTGCCCACCAACGCCGTATCGAACGGCAGGAACGGCGTGGTGTCCGTGGGCAGCACCACATCGGCCAACAGATCTTCATTGACCCAATTCCGATAAGGCTTGTCCCGGTATTCGTACGAGGCAGACCAACGAACATCAGACGCCGACCGCTTGGCCCCGACCACGTCCAAGCCGCGGGTCCCCCGGTTGACCTTGCCGGGATTCCATTCGACCTCGGCCTCCACACTCCATTCCTGCTGGTCCAGCGAGACACCAGTGACCCGGTCCTGGTAATCCTTGGAAAACGCTTCACCCCCGACGCCCCACGTCCATGCGGGGTGCGAGCGCCATTCGAGGTCCATGCCCAGCTGGGCTTGGAAAAAGCTGAAACTGGTCAGCAACTCATTGCCGAGGATGTTGAGCCCCAACCGACGTTCCTGCCGCAGCCTTCCCGTCGCCTTCACATCGAGGTCCGCTCCGAGCTGGTGGACCCGTTGAACCCGCAGTTGCAATCCGGTCCGGTCCGCCTCACGCTCTTGACCATAGCGCCGCACATCCCCATCCAAGGTGACGCGCCAACGGCCGTGGTCATCCTTCCGGCGCGCCGTCCAACGCAACGACGGTTCGACCAAGGCGTCATGGATCACCAGTGAATCCCGCACCCAGGCGCTGTCCCCTGCTGCGACGTACGTCTCAGGGCTGTGGTACACATTCCACTCCCGTCCCCCTGTGAGGGAGACGTCTCCTTTCATCTGCCAAGATTGGGCGTGCACCATTGGCATGGCACCCAGACAGGCCCATGCCGCCAACCCCAGGGCGCGCTTCCATTCGATCATGGTTTTTCCTCTGATTTTTCGGCTGCGAATTCCGGATGCAAGGCCTCCAAAGTGGCCCAGCGCTGGCGCCCGGCCTCTAAATCGGTGCGGGATTCCAGCAAAGCCAACCGGTACAATGCAAACTTGAAATCAGAACGCAAGCCAAGCACCTCCGCGTATCCCGTTGCGGCGTCATCCCACAAGCCCAGCTCCTCAGCTGCCTTGGCCGACCAGTACCGCGGCCAGACCCCCTCCTTGCCCAAGTCGAGGGCCTCCTGGTATCGGGTTCTGGCCTCCTGCTGCAAATCCAACCGGTGCAGGGCCCGGGCATAGCGGTACACGGAATCCGCTCCCCACGCCCGAACTGTGTCGGGCGACACCAACCGATCCTGCGCCCAATACACAAGATCATCCCGCCCGAGTTTCCGACCCATGTCGCGGATGCGTTCCAACGGCCGAAGGAAAGTGCCGTCGAGCTGGTGGGCCCGGCGGTACTGGACGACCGCCTCCACATCCTGCCCCATGCGTTCGAGTTGCAGGCCCAGATTGAACCGACCTTGATGCTGATCTGGTGTGCGCTCCACCACCTCCCGGAAGGCCTGAAGCGCACCTTCCTCATCATCGAGGTCGTGAAGGAGCCCCCCGAGGCGCCGCCACGTCCGGACGTCTTCCGGATCCCGTTTCAGCAACTCCCTGCAGGCCGCAGCAGATTCGGCCAACCGACCCTCCGATTCGAGCCACTCGGCGCGTTCCGACCACCCCTTGGTGAAGTCGGGAAACCGCTCGACCAATTGGTCGAAGGTGGACCCCGCATCCGGGCGCCCGAGACGGGCCCGGTTGACGGCGAGGTTGTACCACGCCAGGACATAGTTCGGATCCAGGGCCACCGCCCGTTCCCAAGCCGCGAGCGCTCGGTCATATTCCGCCATCCGGCGCCATTGAACACCGAGGTTGAACCAGGCTTTCGGCTGCTCGGGATCGATGTCCAAGCTGCGTTCGTAGGCGTCAATCGCACCCTCGCGATTCCCCAATTCGGACAGGCCCACACCGATGTTGAACCACGCCTCCGGATACGCCTCCCGCTCCCGCAAGGCTGTCCGGTAGGAGTCGAGGGCTTCGTCAAAGCGACCGAGCCGCCGCATCGCGGCACCCCGATTCAACCAGGCCTCGGCCATCCGGCCCTGGCTGGCGGCCAATGCCGAGTCGTACAGCGCCACGGCAGCGTCGTCCTGCCCAGCTTCGGCTTCCAGCTTGGCACGCAAGAACCACCGTTCCGGACTGCGGGTCTCCGCGACAAAGCGCTCATTCAACACGGCCTGCGCCGCTGCCACCTCTTCGCGATCGAGGTAAAGCCGCATCAAATCACGGGCAAATCGCGGCTCATCCGGGGCGAGTTCCATCGCCCGGTCCAAGGCCACCTCCGCCTCGGATTCCCGACCGGACTCCCGCAAGGCCTGACCATGGGCCCACTGCACCACGGCCCGGTCAGGATACAACCGGGACAACTTGCCCAACGCAGTCAGGCGTTCAGTCGCATCCGCGAGCAATTCAGATTGTCCCAGTCGGGCCAACAGCTGATCCGGATCCAGCGAAATGGCGCGTGAATAGGCCTGGGCCGCCTCTTCATCACGCCCCAGTCCCCGAAGCGCCTGGCCCCGGTAGGCGGCCACCTTGGCCGACAAGCCGCCCGATGCCCGTTCCGATGCCGCATCCAACCTGTTCAACGCGGAAGTCCACTGGGATTGACGCAGCAATGCGATGCCGGCATTCAACCTCGACCGTGCATCCTGTGGGTCGACGTTGGACGCCCGGTCGAAGGCCACCGTGGCGAGAGCGGGTTGATCGAGTTGAATCCAAGTCAACCCAAGCGATTGCCACAGCCCGAAATCCGCGCCATCCAAGTCGGCCGCCTTCAGCAGGGCATCCCGCGCGGCGTCCACATCTCCCCGACGCAACGCGCCCTGGCCCCACAGTTTCCACGCGCGGAAATCCGTGGAATCCGCTTGGCGCAAGACATTCCATGCCTGCCACGCGGCCGTGGACCGACCCGCGGATTCCAAGCTGTCCGGCACAGCATGCCCCGGTCGGACCCACCGATCATCGGTTCCCGTTTCTGCCCGCCACTCCCACTGCCACAGACTGCCTTCGCGCTCCCCTTCCGGATTGAACGACCGCATCAACGGGCGGTCGCCCAGCGTCAACAGGGTGCGGTCCGAAAACTGGACCACAGACACCAACAGCAGGGCGGCGGTCAACCAGCCCCAAGGACGGGGATGCCGGTTCACAGCCATGGAGTCAAGGATTGACGGGTGACATTTTGGATGGCCAATCCAGGGCGGGCGTTGACCTCGAGGACGACCGGACCATCCACCGTCACCACCACATCCACCCCGGACCATCCGAGGGGCAAGGCCGCATCTGCCGAACGGCCGACCTCCAACACTTCCTTCCAGAACGGCAGAATTTCTCCTTCCACCACAGCGCCATCAGGATGGGCAGGCGCATGGGTCCGGCCGTCAAACACGGGCCCCAATCGGCCCTCCGTGTCGATGGCAGATGCCACTCCCCCCTGGTGCAGGTTGGCTTTGCCATCCGAATACACCGTGGGCATCCGCAGCATCGCCAGCGCAAATTCCCCGTCCACGAAAATCAACCGGACATCCGCGATGCCGCCACCGTGCCATCCTGCCACCTCGGCATGTGGAACCAACAGGTCTTCAATGAGCACCCGGTCATCGCTGCCCATGCCGAATCCACCGTGCAAGATGTGGGCCGCATGGGCTTCCACTTCCTGTACATCGAGGGTGCGTCCGCCAGGGGTCCGCCAGCCGCCCCCGACCATTGGCTCGAGCAACAGGATGCCGCCCCCCGCCGCTCCGGCTGCAGGCTTGATGGCCGCCGGGGTCGACAGGTGCCGGGCCATGCCATCGAGGTCCCACATCGAGCGGAGCACAGCCCGTGTGCGCGGCACCGGAACACCCGCTTCGGTCAACAGGGCCTTTGTCGCCACTTTGTCGCGTGCCAACCGAATGGCCGGACGCCCATTTCGGGGCGCGATGCCGAGCAGGTTGCGGGCATTGATTCCCAGAGCATTCATCTTCATGGGGATGAATCGGTTGAGGGAACAAAACGGAAACGGGCAAACTCCAGTACGCGGATGCCGGTCCACCGCCCGAGGGCCAGCATGGCGGCCACAATCCAGAGGAACAATTCTGGAAACGCGAGCAGCATGGCTTCTGCCGTCGTCGACTGCATGGCGAAATACGCCAGGACCACAACAACCAGGGTCTGCGCGGCTTTGGACAGGGCATCGGTCCATCCCACCTCCTCGATTTCACGGGCAAACCGCTCGGCCGTGATCGCCACGACCACCACGGGGAACAGGGTCACCTTGACCCATCCAATTTGCCCGGATTTCCATCCCCAGGCGCTGACGGCCAGATAGCATCCCACCACCGCCACCAGCAGGATCACCAGCCGCGGGGTGTACAGCAAGCGCCACCGCATCAACAGGGGGTGCACCGCCGCCACCGTGAACAGCACCAGGAAAAAGGCCCCCGTCCCAATGCCCAGGCCCGTGCCCTTCATGGACACGGCAAGCAAAGCCGGGAGGAACAAGCCAAAGGTGTGGAGCCCCACGACGTTGCGCATGAAGGCCACCACCGCCGCACCCAAAGGCAGCAGCAGCAGGAAACCCAGAGCGCCCGCAGGCAGTCCCGCATCGGCAAAGGCCCGCCACACCGGATGTTCCCCCAGGGCTTCCCGGGGCAACCGCAGGCGCGGACGGATGGAAAATCCGTAATCCAAGGGAAGTCCCGCCGTGTGTCCGAACAGGCCCACATCCCCATGGTACAGGGTCAAATACTCCGCGGGCAGGGCGGCGAAGTGTCCGTTGAGCGCATCGAATGGCACCCATTGGCCCTGGAGGTTGACCTCCACCCACTGGTGACTCGTCCGTTTGTCGCCGGTCTCGAGAATGAGCCCCCCCACCAGCCTTGCCGGCAATCCGATGTGGCGACACAACGCCACGAACAGGCGGCTCTTGCCATTGCAAGACGCCTCCCCGAGACGCAGGGCTGTCAGCGCATCCGTCGTGCCCTTGAATGCCGCCCCGTCCAAGGCCAGCACAGCCTCGTAAATGCTGCGCAAAGCCTCGACGGCATCCAGCCCCTCCAATTCCAGACGCCGGGCCAATGCGGCAATGTCCGGGTGGTCGGACTGGATCACCTCCGTGCTCTCCAGGTATGCTTTCAATTGGGGTGAGGGACGCGAATTGGTCGCCATGACGGCATCCTCGAGATCCCACTCCACAGCGCGGGTGCGCACCACCGTGCGGTATTGCACGGGGCCGGTTACCTGACGCCAGGAGGCCCGACGGCCGTGTGCGTCCCGGGCGATGACGTCCACCCCCTGTCCCTGGATGACCCCTTCCTCCAACACCTGCTGACGGGCATCTCCCACGGGCAGGTAGGTGCGGAAGTCCCCCCCCTGATTTCCACCCCGGAGCTCCATCCGAAACACGACTTCA
Source organism: uncultured Flavobacteriales bacterium (assembly GCA_965659565.1). Lineage (GTDB taxonomy): Bacteria > Bacteroidota > Bacteroidia > Flavobacteriales_D > Sanyastnellaceae > UBA8752. The sequence continues at coordinate 20,109 of CBFHWV010000021.1, read as the reverse complement.
TGGACCCGCTGCGGCAAGGTGCGCTCCAACACGTCGGCCAACTGCCCCTCGCCTTCACGCGACAGGGCATTCCACATGGCAAACAGGGGCCACAGGATGCACAAGGCCAGAACAATCCGATAGGAAAGCGGTGCAGAAGAGGGCGATGCCGTCACGAACACGAAGTTCCAAAAACCGAGAGCAGAACCAACAGGTCCGTCGTGCCGACGAGGCCATCTCCCGTGAAATCCGCGGGGCCATTCGTCTCAGTTCCATACGTGCTGAGCAGAATCAACAAATCTGAGGTCGTGATGGCCTGGTCCCCATTCAAGTCCCCCACACAGTCAGCGACTTGTGGAGTGGCGTGAAGAAGACCGGGTTCCAATTGTCCCATGGGCAACACAACGGAGCCGTGCGGCACTTCGTACCCCACCGTCCAAGAGACGGATCCAAACGCCGTCACCGTCGACCCAGCGGCCGACACCGGAGCGTGCTCCGTCCAGCTGACTTGCGCAGACGCCGTTGACATCATGCCCAGCCAAACCGCCAAACCCAATGCGAGGCGCGCCCCCAATCCTGAAGGTTTCATTCGGACATCGGAATGGGAAGCGGAGCAGCAGACACCACCGAGTCCGGAAGCAACTCCCATGAAGCCACCCACTGCTGCATCTGGACCATGAGCCCCTGAAGCTGTGCCAACGTGACCAGCTCATCCGGATGGACCGCATCCACCCCCGAAATGGGCTGGTTGAATGCTGCCGGCCCCTCCACAGCAATGCTCTGACCGGCCAACCTCAAGAGTTCCGGTAGATACACAGTATCCTGGGGTGTCCCAGTAAGGGGGATCCCGACGGGAGCGCCGATGTGAAGGAATCGGCGGGCCATCACCACCGTAGTGTCCGAGGCGGGCAGGACCCCCTCCTTGGTGCCCAGGTTGGTTCTTCGGGTGCCGACCAACTCGAGCTCATTGGCCGCATTCGCCCGGATGTCATCCAGGGACTCCAAGCGGACGTCGTCGCCTGATTCCAGACGGACATCACTCGCCGCAATCATCTTGACGTCGTCGTCGGCAAAGGCGGAGACGTCATCTCGCCCGGACAAAATCACGTCGCGCTGGGCTTGAAGTCGGACCACCTCCGTCAAGAGCGTATCCCCTTCCCGCGTGTTGCCCACCACAATCAGGCTGTCTGCATGCAACCGGACCGTGTCGGATTCCAAACTGAGACGCAAGTCCTCTTCGCCTTGGTAGAACCATCCGTTGCCCGCATACTGGGCCTTCGGCACCTCTCCGAGCCACTGGGTCCCGAGGTCAACCGGGCCATCCGGCCCGGTCCATGTGGCCGACATCTGCAGCGCTTGATGCCACGGAAGGGCTTCCCACAGCACGCCCCCACCGATGCGGACCATGATGAGACCAAACCCATCCGTGGTCACCGGAAGCTGTTGGGACCAAAGCACACTGTCCTGAGCATTCAACACGGACACACCCAAGAGCCCGCCGGTGTCGGCCAAGGGCGCCCCGTCCGCGTCGCGGAGGAGGGCCTGATACGACATGCCCTGGGCATTGCCTGGAGTCTGGGCCAGGGATTGAATGGGAATCCAGAGGAGTCCACACCCCACAAGACAAGCGAAATGGCGGAGGGAATTCATCAATCGTGATGAAGTTAATGCCGGATCATGCGGGATGTGCGGTCAACCGCAAAGTTGAAGAGGAATGCGTGGCGCTTGGGTGACCCACATTACCCAGTCTGTTCGCCTGGGAGCACCCGAACTGACCACTCCGATGATTCCTCCTGTCCTGTTCGCAATGTCCTCCTCAGCCCCGTTGACCTGAGCCCCTTTGCGGTAGCTTGTGGGCACTGCGCCATGCCCCAAGTCCACACTACACTGACCCGATCCACGCGACGGCTTCTCCGCCTTGCGATCCTCGCGTATTGGACGCTGTTCTGGGCGTTCAACGTGCTGGACAAGGCCATTGGCGGCGCCCACTTCCTGTGGGTCGGCCGCGACCGTTTCGCCCAATTCCAGAAGTACTTCGAGTCGGTGGGCCTGGGGTCGCCCCATGTGGCCAATGCGGCGCTCGTTGTGGCGGGGGCCTTGGAAATCTTTGCCTTCCTCTATTTCGCCGGAGCCCTGCGGTTCGAATGGAAGGAACAACCAGACCGAGCCCGCCAATGGGGCTCCATCGGCACCCTCCTCACCTTGGGCACGTTCACCTTCTTCTCCATCGGAGACCACTGGTTCGGCGACCGGTTCGAACTGCTGGAGCACACGCTGTTCTGGTTCGTCTCCCTGGCGTCCTGGATCGCATTCCTCAGACTGCCGTCGGACGACGCCGTGACGACATCCCCACCCGCGCCCATGCCGCCGGGCCAACGCCGGGCCGCCATTGGACTGGCCCTTCTCCTGGTTGCTGTCACCGCCACGGCCATCTTCCGGCACAGCGCCAGCGACTTCCCCAAGCGGACCGCAGCCCTTCCTGCCGAGCCCGCTGGCGACCACATCTACAAGGTGGCCTTTCCCTTCTTGGGGGGAAGCACCGTGTTTGAAAACACGCTCGCCCAGTTCAAGGCAGACCATCCGGGAGAACGCATTCGGCACATCTACACGGTGCCCAACTCCCTTCGACTGAAGAAGGCCGACGCCCTCATCTTTTACATCCACACCGAAGACGCCCCATGAACGCGCGATTCCTTTTCCGCCTGGCCATCCTCGGCTTCTGGACGCTCTTCTGGGGACTGAGCGTCGTCGATAAAATCCTGCCCGACGTCCAGTACCTCTGGGTCGGCAAGGACTTCTTTGCCCTGTTCATCAAGTTCTTCGCGTCCCTCGGCCTCAAGGACCCCGTTTACGCAACGGTCGCATTGGCCGGCGTATCGGCCTTGGAAGCCGCCCACTTCGTCCTGTACCTGCTGGCTCTGGGATGTCACCTACGCGGTCAGGAAGCGCAGACCCAAACGTGGTTCTTCCGCGCCATCACCACCTCCATGGTGCTGTTCAGCCTGTTCTCCATCGCAGACCAGGTATTCGGTGACCGGTTCCAACTGCTCGAGCATGGCCTCTTCTGGCTGGTGCTGCTGGCCTCCTGGATCGTCTTCCGGTTCGTGGAATTGTCCAACGATCCGCTCCCCCAAGTGAGCGGTGAAGGCAAACGCGCCCTCGTCCTGGGCACCCTATTGACCGCCATGGTCTCCGTCGGACTCTGGGACTTCTCGGAACAGACTTGGGAGAATGGAAGCCAAGCCGTGTCCGGACAGGAAGTGGTGGACGGCATCTACAAGTTTGACTTCCCTTTTCTCGCCGACAAACGGGTCCTCGAGACGACCGTCAACACCTTCAAGGCAGAACACCCCGAACTCGACGTCACCTACGTCTACACGGGCCCTTCGGAACTGAACACCAAGAAGAAGACGCACGTGCTCGTCTACCTGTTCACTGAGCCGAAAGGAGGTGCACAACCCGGGTGAATAAAAGGCACACATTGGTTCCCCTCCCCCAACAGTATCGGGCGAAGTCCGCCTAATTTCGAGGTCGCAATGGCCAAGAAAAAGATCATCAACCGCGCCTCGGAGAAGTTCCTGGAGGCTTACCTCAACAACCCATCCCCCACCGGCTTTGAAAGCGGTGGACAGAAGCTGTGGCTCGACTACATCACGCCCTACATCGACGAGCACATCGTCGACACCTACGGCACGGTCGTGGGCGTCATCAACCCCGAGGCCAAATACAAAGTGGTCATCGAAGCCCACGCCGACGAGATCAGCTGGTTCGTGCACTACATCACCAACGACGGCTTCATCTACCTGCGCCGCAATGGCGGCAGCGACCACCAGATCGCCCCGTCCAAGCGCGTGGACATCCACACCCAGAACGGCCCAGTGAAGGCCGTCTTCGGCTGGCCGGCCATCCACACCCGCACCGCGGGCAAGGAGGCGCCCCCGACCTTGAAAAACATCTTCCTCGACGTCGGTGCCAAGGACAAGGCTGAAGTAGAAAAAATGGGCATCCACGTGGGCTGCGTGGTGACCTATGAGGACCAATACATGCTGCTCAACAAGCAGTGGTACGTCGGCCGGGCGCTCGACAACCGCGCCGGTGGCTTCATGATCGCCGAGGTCGCACGGATGTTGCACGAAAACAAGGTCAAGCTGCCCTTTGGCCTCTACATCACCAACAGCGTGCAGGAGGAAATCGGCCTGCGCGGAGCGCAAATGATCGCCGAGCGCATCCAGCCGGACGTGGCCATCGTCACCGACGTGACCCACTGCACGCAGACGCCGATGATGAACAAGATCGAGCAAGGCGACGTGGCCGCCGGCAAAGGCCCGGGCGTCACCTACGGACCCGCCGTCCAAAACAACCTGCTCCAACGCATCATCGACACCGCGGACAACCACAAGATCCCCCTGCAGCGCATGGCAGCCAGCCGTTTCACCGGCACCGACACCGACGCGTTCGCCTACTCCAATGCAGGCGTGCCGAGTGCGTTGATTTCCCTGCCCCTGCGCTACATGCACACCACCGTCGAGATGGTGCACAAGCAGGACGTCGAAGACTGCATCCGCCTCATCTACGAGACGCTGCAGAACATTGAAGTCGGCGAGGACTTCAAATACCTCTGATCAGCGGGAGATCTGGGCGACCCAGTCGCGGAGCTGGTGAACGTCGAGCGGCTTGGGCAGCAGGGCTTCCACAACGGGGTGGCCCTCTGCCCGCTCGAGGTCGTTGCGGTCGAGCGTCGCGCTCAGCATGAACACCGTCATGCCCTCGAGGGCGGTGGTCGGAAGAAACTCCAGCCGCTCCAGCACAGCAAAGCCGTCCATGCCCGGCATCAGGATGTCGAGCAACACGATGAGCCGCCCTTCGGCCATCGCAGAGCCGGGCTCGACATCGTGCTCGTCCACGCCAGCCGTAGCGGTCAGGGCCTCGAGAAACGCTGGACCGTCCTTGAATTTGCGCACCGCGCTGCCAAAGGCCGCCTCGATCAAGCGGCCGTTGACCACGCGGTCAATCTCGTTGTCGTCGACAATCCAGAATTCAGGAGCGGTGGACATCACAGAGAACTTACGGGAATCGCCTGAGGAGGTTTGTAGGACATGTTCCGCGAATCAATCCTGGCGGCGTTGGTTCTCTTGCAACCAGAGGTTGAACCGGTCCCGCTCCTGGCGAATGCTGGATTCCAACGCCGCCAAGTCGGAGGCCATGCTGGCGGCAGCCCCGTCTCTGGATGAACGCGCCGCATCGGCCAAGCGCTCTGCCTCGGCTGCAAACCCATCGAGTGCGCCCAGGACCCGGTGACCCTGTTGGGAGCTGCTGACCCGCGACCGGTTCAGCGCGTAAGCCGAGCGGATCACGCCGCGCAACTCCTCCTCATTCCACGGCTTCGATACAAAGCGGTAGACCTGCCCCTTGTTGATGGCATCGACCACCGCATCGGTGTCCGCGTATCCGGTGACCAGCACACGGGACACATCGGGGTGATCCGGCATGATCAACTCGAAAAACTCGACCCCGCTGATGCGCGGCATGCGCTGGTCACTGAGCACCACGTGAAACTCGTGTTCGTCGAGCATCCGAACGGCCTTGTGCGGCTCGTCACAGGTGTGCACTTCGAAGTCGCGGCGAAAAGCGGCCTTGAAGGAAAACAAATTGGGCTCCTCGTCATCGAGGTAGAGCACGCGGATGATCTCGTCACTCATGGGGTTTCCGGTTCAGGTCGGGTTTCAAGGGGAAAGGTGAGGGAAAACGTGGTGCCCTTTCCTTCCTCACTGTCCACCACCACTTCGGCGTGGTGGTCGTCGAGAATGCCTTTGACAATGCTCAATCCGAGGCCGGTCCCCTTGCCCACTTCCTTGGTGGTGTAAAACGGGTCAAAAATGCGCTGGCGGGTGGCTTCATCCATGCCCGTCCCGTTGTCCCGGATGCGAACCACCACGGCACGGTCGGACCCCAGGGCGTCGGTCAACCGGTCCAGCTCCACCCTCACCTCGCGTTGCTCGACCTCCTCCCAGCGGCTTTCAGTCGCCTGAACGCCGTTGACGATGATGTTCATGAAGACTTGGCTCAATCGGCCACTCTGACAATACAACGGCGGCACATCCGGCTGGAATTCCGTCACGATTTGCGCCCGGCTTCGGGCCCGGTTGCCCAGGACGGTGATGCTCGCCTCCAGCAAGTCCGCGAGGGAGGCCTCCACCAATTGGTCGCCGTCCATTCGGCCGAACACCCGCAGCCCCCCCACAATGCGCGAGGTCCGCTCCGCGCCCTCCAAAATGCCTTGGATGAGTTGGCGGCTTTCGTCCTTGAGAAAGTCGAGGTCGAACTGACGCGCCTTGTCTTGGGCCGCTTGGGCCACGGCAGCTGCACCCTGCGCCCCTTCCGCCACGGCCGCAGTGGCGTCCGAAAACGCCTCCACGATTTCGATCAGTTCCTCCAAATCCCTGCGCAGCGACGTGGCATTGCTCTGGACATAATTGATGGGGTTGTTCAATTCGTGGGCAATGCCCGCGGTCATCTGTCCAAGCGACGCGAGCTTCTCAGTCTGGATCAATTGGTCCTGCGCCCCTTGCAGCTCCTCCAACGTCTTGGAGAGGTCCGAATTGGCGGACGCCAAATCTTCCGTTCTGCGCCGCACGCGCTCCTCCAACTCGGCGTTCTGCTCCTTGACGATGCGCTCATTTTCCAAGGAGGCCGCGAGCGCTTTGGCATTGGCCATGTCGCTGGACCGCTTCAACAGGTTGATGCGGTCTCCCAAGGCAAAGCTGAGCAGCAGCATCTGCAGCACGGTGCCAATCGGCAGGAACAACGCCGTCATCGGGGTGCTGGGCAACACGCCAAAATCCCGCAGGGCTTGGGCGGTCACGGCCGTGATGAAGATGCCCCAGGCCACAAAGAACCACAGGGCGGTAGAATTGCCACGGCGCCAACTGACCAGGGACATCACCAGCATCGCCGGGGCAGACAGGGCACCGAGGTTCACGAGGTTGTAAGCCAGAATGGGCCGTCCCAACACGGCCGCCACCAAAGCCAGCCCATAGACGCCCAGCAAGACTTGAATCAGCCGGTTCCACTTGGGGGTGTACCGCCGCACCTCCAGGAAGTCCCGGGCAAACACCAACGCTGCGAGGCCGGAAGCCGCACCCGTGACCGTGAGTCCGTTTCTCGCCATCCACGGGATGTGCCCCCACAACAACCGGTCGTATCCGTTGAAGCCCCACTGGACCAGGCCCACCGTGACCACCACCAAGGTGTAGCTGAAGTAAGCAGATTGCCCGGTGCTGAACGCCAGGAAGATGTTGTACACCAAAATGGCGAAGACAATGCCCGTGTACATGGCCACCGCCAAGTCCCGCTGTTCCTGGATCCGGCTCACATTCTCCACCCGCGTCAAGGAAAAGGGCAAGACGAGCGGCTTGGTGCTTCGAATGCGGAACCACAAATCGTGGTGGTCGTTGAGCGGCAGGGTAAACGAAGGAATGAGGCCTTCCGCTCGGCCATATGCTGCGCCAGACCGCTGCCGCCCCAACACGCGGGGACCATCCAGAACCACCGCTTCAATGCTGTCCAACGTCGGGTTCCCCAAGGTCACCCTCGCTTGTCGCGGGGCGCCCTGCCAGCCTTTGACGCGGACCCAGAGCACGTCGCTTGTCGAACCCAAATTCGGCTGGTCCGAGTCGAGACGCTCCAACTCATCCAAGTGAAAGGCGACATCCTCCGCACTCCAGACGCCTTGTGGATCGCGCAACAGATCCAACTGCAACGCGTCCACGGTTTTGACCGAACCATCCACACAGCCAGCCAAACCGACTGCGAGGGCGACCCAAAGCAGAACTTGCCCCCACACCCGACCGTATGGCGGGCAGAGCAAGCTCATGAAAGGTGGTTCTCGACCCGGTATGCAATGCGGTGAAAGCGACCATCCACAGCGTGCACATGGCTGGGCTCCTCCGCCGCCCGACGCGCCATTTGACTCACATCTTCTGCGGCATCTTCGAGGCTTTCCGGATGGCAGAAGTGGCCGATTTCAGAGCGAATGGGGGGAGCTGGATAGTCAAACTGCCCCTCGGCGCCCAGGCCCTCCAAAATGGAGAATCCCAATTCACGCTGGATCGGACGCATGTTGGTGCCCATGAACGCAAAGCCATGGCGGATGTCCAGCTGCGGCATCAGCCCCAGACCCACGCACGACATGGGCAACATTCCAATGCCGGCCACGGCCGTTTCGCGGCGGCTCCACAACGCACAGAATTCGCCGCACCCCTCCTCTTGCCGGTCATCGAGGTAAGCGGCCACATCCGGATGACGCGCTGCAATGGCGCGCTCCAAAGGCAGGCTGCCCGGGGTGGTTCTGCGCTGGAGCCGCATCCCGCTGAGCAGGGTTTGGTCGTCTTCGCAGGTCAAGAGAAACAGCACCGCATTGGGGTCCCCCATCCAGTCGGTGTTGAACGACGTCAACTTGGTGATCCCCGCTGCGCGGAGCACCGCTTGGTGTCCCTCCGAAAACCGCTCGGAAAGTTGCGGGTCATCCGAGGAACGGAAGACGTGGAGCGTCACTTCCCGCAGGCCGCGGGCAACGTCCACCGACTCACGCGGGATGTGTGACGGAGAGCTGCTCATGCAAATCGATTCGAAGGCGTTGGTCCGCCACAGCCTCCCCGAGGAGGATCCGGCGGATGATGGCGGCGGCGGCCCCGGCACCGAGGGCGACGTCGCTGTGCAATTGTGGCCAGCCCGCCAAGGTCTTTCCGACTTCGGCGAGGCTGTCCATGGCGCGCGGGCTGATGGCGGACAAATCCACGAAGGCGTCGAGCCATTCGCGGGTCCAGGTGCCGCCCTGTGCGAGTTCAGTCAGTTGTTCTGCGGTCACACGACCGTGCAGAAAATCACGGGTCTCCTCCAGGTCATAGCGTTCCACATCGATCAAACCGCGGTCGTTGGTCTCCATCAACAATGGAAGCCGCCGGTCACGGGCACCGAGGCGAAGCAAGGCCTTGGCTGCCGGCCCATCACAGGCGTCCACAATCAAATCGAGGCCATCCATGAAGTCCGCCATGTCTTCGGGCTGGAACCCGCGGGGCCAGACCTCCACGTCGAGGTACGGATCCACCTCGGCGATCGCCCGGGCCGTGGAACACCACTTTTCCGTCCCCAATTCGAACAGGCTACACACCATCCGATTGAGGTTGGACAATTCGATGGTGTCGTCGTCTGCAATGTGCAGCTTGCCCACGATGCGCTCCATCGCCAAGGCCAGCGCCATGCTGCGGCCCACGGACAGTCCCACGATGCCCACGGCTTTGCCCGCAAGTCGGGCCTGCTCCTCGGGACGGATCTTCAGCTGATTGCGGTTGGTGCGCACGGCGACGAATTCCGCCTCTTCGAGCAAGAGCAGACCTTGTTTGCGCCATGGATACCAGACCACCGTGCCGTATCGGCCGGTCTCAGAAGCTGCTTGCCGGGCCTCAAACGCCGCGTCCACCTCGGCATCGGTCAGGGTCCTGCCTTTCACCGGAGCGTCACACCGCATCCATTCGCGCCATTGCCCCGCCATGCGAGACGCATCCAAGGATGCATCCTCCCGTGCTGCAAACGCACGCCAGTCCGCCAATCCCCGGGAATCGGAGAGCACAAACCGCAGCGGACGATAAGTCGACGAGGCCATTCTATGAAGATCCCGCACCCCTGTCGGCTCCCGACATTCCCCAAAAGGGGTTGTTCACGTTGGCCCGTGAATCCCGGAGATGGTCCACTTCCTGCCGCCCTTGAAACCTTTGTCCCAACCACGCCGTAAGGGGCTCCATCATGGTGCTGACTTCACCCACATTTCGCATTGAGATCCTGCCAAACGCATTGGCGGCCCTGCCCGAGCTGTTTGAAGGCCTCGATTCCGTCTTGCCCGCCTTGGACGTCCAACTCGAAGAAGTGTGGTCCGGGCTCGAAGGCGCTCCGACAGAGATCCTCATCACAGCCAACGTTGAACAAGCGATTTTCGACAGCCGCTCGGTCTTTTTGGTTCACCCCAAACCAGACCCAAACCTGCTGTCCAGCCTGCTCGACACGGGACGCTCGGTGCGCTGGATTCCCAAAGACACCGATCAAGGGACCTGGGTGGACGCCTTTGCGCGCTTCTTGCACACGCTTCGCTTGGCTGAACGGGCCCACAGCATGACCCACCCTTCCAAGACCCGCTCGGAGCGGCGCATTCAAGAGGGCCTCAAATCCGGGCGACGCAAACGCGCCAGCTGACGTTCACAGGGCGCCGGCGCGCATTTGAATGTACTTGGCCGCCAATTGATTGGCCCAGTCCCGGATCAGGTCCAAGGACTCCTGGGTTTCCGGAGTGACGGACTTCCCCGACATCCGGAGCACCAACCACCCATAGAGGGCAATCAACATCGATTCCACCTCCGACTTTCCAGCCTCACCTCGGGCCTCCATGGCCGCGAGGTGGGGCTGCGCAGCATCCACGACCTCCTTGTAGCCCTTGTCTTGAAGCACATCGAGCAAGGTGCGGTGGAGCATCGTCAATTCCACCATCAGCTCGTCCAACGCCATGCGGTGACCTGACCCGAGCTTGTTCTCCCGCTTGAGGTCCCGCATCAGGTCGGCAAACCACGTCAACTCCGCATCGAGTCGGTCGCCCTCATAGGCAGACGACAAGTGCAGGCGCAGGGCGCCAAGGTCAAATTCGACCGCGCGAACGAGGTCCTCCATTTGCCATTCGTAGAGCAGGTATTCGACCACATGCTGGTCGCGCTTCGAGGCGGCAGTCGTCTGGCTCATTCTGAGGGGGAATCGGGGGTCAATGCGGCGGCCCGGGCGTCCTTCATCCGAAGGAACACCTCTTGGACCTCAGGAATCAAGCGCGCTCCAAAGGCCTGCACGGCTTCGAGTCCTCCACTGCCTTCGACGGGGAGGCGATAGGTCTGCTCCAGGGGCCCCCAGACATACTGGATGTGGTACTTCTCGTTCCATTCCTGAACGATGATCCGCATGGCGCGGTGGGGGATTTGGGCAACAGTCCGCATGAGGTTCGGGCGCGAAGGTAGAATTTCGCAGCGTGCAAGACCCGTGGCTTGAACGATGGCGTGGCCCTTTGGCCGACAAACCGGATGCCTTGGCCGCTTTGATGCGGCTGCGGTGGGCCGTGGGCTCCGCCCCGCTCATGGCCCAACACCCCGACTTGGGGTTTCAGGTGCTCGACGACGCCTGGTTTGCCGATGCCCTCGGCGCCGACCTGCCGTTGTTTGACGATTGGGCCGCCCGGTTGGTCATGGGCGAAACTCCTCTTCCGCCGGACGTTGTGAGTGCGCAGGGTCAATTGCTCGGCAAACACTTCGAGGCCCTCATCGCCGCTTGGCTCGAGGCCTCGCCCCACTTCAGACTGCGCGCCCATGGCGTGCAACTCCAACACCAGCGGCAAACGGTTGGGGAATTGGACTTCCTCGTCGACGACCTGCGCCGCGGCCGAACGTTGCACCTCGAGGTGGCCAGCAAATTCTACCTCGCCGCCGAGGATGGACCCGCCTGGGACAACTGGGTGGGCCCTTCCGGTCGACACGACACCCTGCGCGGCAAAATGGACAAACTGGTCGATCAATTGGCCGCCTGCCGGCTGGAGCCTGCCAAGGCCTTCCTTGCCGAGCACCGCATCCCGACCCCGCAGCCTGTATTGCTGATGAAAGGCTGGTTTTTCCACCACCACAGCCGCCTTCACCAGCACAGGGCACCGCGGTGGGCGCACCCTGGTTACAACGCCGGTTGGTGGTGTCGACCGGACGAAGCGTTCGAGGTCATGGGCAGCGACCACGTCCGCATTTTGCCGCTGCCCAAGGGACGCTGGCTGGGCCGTTTCCACCCCGTTGCCGGCGATCCACCGCTGCATTGGAGCCGGGTCGAAGCCGTCCTTCATGACCACTTCAGTCGAACCCGCCGCGCCCTGATGTGCGCCTTGGTCATCGAAGGCGACGGAGGGTGGGAGGAACTCTCCCGCGGATTCGTGGTCCACCCGGAGTGGCCGAACATCCGGCGGTGAACCCTTCCCCTGCGCATACAAACTGCGCCCGGACGAAAAATCGGGAACACCTTTTCCCAACCGAAGATTGGAGGCGCCAACTTGCGGCTTGAACTTCCCCGTGCGCCATGCGTTCTCCTTTCATGACCAGCCGACTCCTGTTTGTACTCGCCCTGTGCATGTTGTCTGTCCTTGACGGCATGGCCCAACGTCCAAGTGGAGGCCGACCCGGGGGAAGGCCAGAAGGAGAGCGCCCCAAAATCGGCGTGGTGTTTGGCGAAGTGGAAGATCTGGCCTCGGGCGACCCCATTGAATTCGCCACCATCAGCATCCTCTCTTGGGAGGGAGACAAGGTCATCACCGGCGGTGTCACCGATGGCAAGGGCCGGTTCCGCATCACTGAAATTCCGGTCGGCCGGTTTCGCGCCCAAATCGGCTTCATGGGCTACACGTCGACCACTGTGGACGACATCCGACTGACCCCCCGGGGCGGCATCGAACAGGACCTCGGGACCATCCGACTCGAACCCAACGTCCAAGCCCTCGAAGCCGCGGAAGTGGTCGAGCAGCGCTCCACCCTCGAGATGATGATCGACCGCAAGGTGTTCCGGGTGGGCGACGACCTGAACAGCGCCGGCGCCAACGCGACAGAGCTGCTGCGCAATGTGCCGAGCGTGGACGTGGACATCGATGGCAACCTCAGCCTTCGGGGTTCGGGCAATGTCACCATCCTCATCGACGGCCGGCCCAGCGGTCTGGTGGGGAGCGGAACCCAAGCCTTGTTGGAGCAGATCCCGGCCAGCAGCATCGACCGCATTGAAATCATCACCTCCCCGACCGCCAAATACGATCCCGAAGGGGTGGCCGGCATCCTCAACATCATCCTCAAAAAAGACAAGCTGGAGGGCAAGCACGGCCAAGTCAGCGTCACGTGGGGCACCGATGAGAACCACAGCGGCTCTGTCAACGGCAATGTCCGCGGCCAGAAGCTCAACTTCTCATTCAATGCAGGCTGGAACCAGCGCAACAATTACCGCAGCGGGGACAGCGAACGGCAGCAGGCCTTCGGCGGTGAGCTCGGCGGCGATTTCGACTCTCTGAGCGTGCTCACTTCGAACAGCTTGGCAGACAACGCGAGCCAAAGCTGGAACCTGCGCACAGGTTTGGATTGGATGCCCTCATCAAGCACCACTTGGAACCTCGGGATTCGAACGAACCGCAATGACAATGCGGGCATTGAAGATGTGGTCAACCTCGAGAACTGGAGCACGGACGCCGTCGGTGGCTTCACGCGCTTTGGCCGCTCCGAGAGAAACAGCACGTCCACCGACCTCGACCTGGGCTACGAACACCAATACGGCGAGCGCCATACCCTTCAGGCCTTTGCCCGCTGGTCCCAGCGCGAGGGGCTGTCCCACGACTCTCTCTGGCAGGACCTCCCCACCCCGGCGCTCGACACCGCTTATCTCGCCAACGCCAATCTCAATGACGGGGGCAATTGGAATGCCACCTTGCAGGCCGACTACGAGAAACCGCTGGACCATGACGGCAAGCTCGAGCTCGGCTACAAGAGCATTCTGCGCGAAAGCAATGAGGACCAGCGGTTCTGGCAACGCGACAGTGCGGATGTGCCCTTCACTCAAGCCTACGATTTCCGGTACCGCGAAGACATCCATGCAGCCTATGCCACCTGGGGACGGAAATACGGCGCTTGGGGCGTGCAGGTCGGCGGGCGCGGCGAGGTGGTCTACACCACCGCGGAGTTGCAGGGGGACAGCGCGGACATCGCCGCAGCGGTGGCCCAATTGGGAGGAGAGGACGCCCGGTTTGTCAACGACTACGTCAGCTTCTATCCATCGGCCAACCTGAGCTACACCGTCGATGACCGCAACCAATGGGTGCTGAGCTACAACCGCCGGGTCAACCGCCCTCGTGGGCGGCAGGTCAACCCTTTCGTGGACAATGCCGATCCGCGAAACCTGCGCTACGGAAACCCCTTCCTGCGGCCCGAATACACCGATGGCCTGGAGTTGGGTCACCAGCTCACCACCAAGGCCTTGACGCTGACCACATCCCTGTTTTACCGCGGAACCCGCGATGTCATTCGCCGATTTATAGAGGTGGACGACCAGGGCATTGCCTACCGGACTTTTGTCAACCTCGCCCGCCAGAACAACAGCGGGCTTGAGGTGGTCGCCATGTGGCGCAAGGGCCGAACGCTGCAATTGCGCCTCAACGGCAGCGTCTATTATCAGAGCACGGACGGCACCAACCTCGCTCCCGATTTGGGCAACAACGGCTTTCAGGGCAACGCAGGCTATCAAGTCTCGGCGCTGGTCAAAGGCGACTGGAAGGTCCAGGTCAATGGCCGATACCGGGCACCCGCAGAATACACGCAAGGCACGTTTGCAGGCTACACCACGCACAGCATCGCGGTCAACCGGGACTTCTATGACGGCAAGCTTCGCGCCTCGGTCCGGGTGAGCGACATTTTCGACCAGCGGCAATGGTCGTACACGTCCGAGGGCCGCGACTTCTTCCAGGACGGCACCTTCAAGCGGCAGTCCCGCTTCGCCTACGCCACCCTGACGTGGTCGTTCGGCAAACTGGAGCCCGGCCGCCGTGGCAAGGGCGGATATGACCGCGGCGGCTCCGGCGGTGGCGGGTTCGACGGCGGCGATTTCTGACACGCCAACACTTCACAATCCACGGCGGCGCGAACCTCTGCCCCCGAATGGCGGTCATAGCTTCGCAACCTCCTGCGATGAAGCCCGCACCTGCCGCCCAAGTTCACCCTCCCTCGGACGCCCCCTCTTGGACAGGCGCTGCTTGGACGTGGTACGATGACATGGACGCTGTGCCCTGGGACGCTTGGTCCGCTTTGCCAGGCGGCACCGCGTATCTCGACCCGCGCTACTTCAAGGCCATGTCGGGCCACGGCAAGGTCCAATGCCGCCTTGGATTGCTCCACGACGACGGTGGCCAGTGCATCGGGGGCATCCAAATGCAGTCGGTCCTCAGCGAGTCCCGGACCCCCGACGACCACCTCGACGTATCAGCGGGCGTCCAGTTGTTCATGAGGTTGCTGCAGCCCGGTGGACGCCCTTTCCGGTTTCGCACCCTCGTCGCCGGACAAGGGCTGGGCACCGGAGAACACACGTTTCGATGGGCCGACCACATTCCGGCACAGGACCGCGTTCGGTTCATGGAGATGGCCTTTGAGGAATGTGCCCAGGCGTGGGGCATCCGCGTTTGGATGGCCAAGGACTTTGGGCCTCAGCTGGACGCAGACCTCGCCCCGCACTGGTCGCGGAAATGGCAGCGGGCCACGTTCGATCCCTTGATGGTCACCCCGCTCGATCCGTCGTGGACCCGATTGGAAGACTGGATGGAAGCGTTGCGCACCAAAGCCCGGACCAAGGTGCGCAGCATCGTCAATCGAAATGCGGATGTGACGCTCGAACGCATCACCGACCCACAACGGCTCGGGGAACTGGGCCCGGAGTTGATCGCGCTGTACGAGCAGGTGTACGGGCGGGCGAGCATTGTGATGGGCGGTTTGGAGGCGACAGATTTCGGGCGGCTCGCCCAGCATTGGGGGGAGGATTTCCTGCTCATGACCCACCACTTTGAAGGCCGCTTGGTCGGTTTCCATTGCGGCATTCACCTCTCAGAGAAGTCCGGGCAAGGCGGCACCGTTGAAGCCTATTTCGTCGGGTTTGAACCTGCGCTCAACAAAGAATGCGCGCTGTATCAGCGCATGCTCATCGAATTCATCCGCTGGGGGATTTCATGTGGCGCTTCCCGGGTGATCATGGGGCGCACCGCCATGGAAATCAAAAGCACACTGGGCGCCCTGCCCGTGCCCATGTCCACCTGGGTTCACGTGCGGCTGCCCTTGGCCATGCCCTTCATCCGATGGATGGTCCGACGGAGTCCACCGCACCCGTTCAAGCCGCGCAAGGCTTGGCGCGTGGAGTGGCTGCAGCGCTGGGAGAGCGAAGGCTTTGAAGTCAGTGCTCCGTCGTCACCCGGCCGCGGCCAGTGAACGCAGCGCCGAGGCCTCCGAGCAGCAACAGCAACACAAGTGCACTTCCGATGGAAGCCATGGATCTGGCCGGCCCCAACGAAGGCACCTCGAACCGCATGGTCACCTCGTGCTGTCCCTCCGGAACAACGACCGCCCGGAACGCATAGTTCACCCGCAACAACTCCGCAGGCTCCCCATCGATGGTGATGGACCACCCCTCGGGGTAGTGGATTTCGCTGAAGACCAAGAGCCCCTTGGCCGGCGCGGTCACGGCGTATGTCTGGGCATCCGGAACAAAGTCCACCAGCTCTGCCCGTCCGGCATCGGCCGCGCCGGGCAACACCCCGGTCAAGGCGTCGCTGTATTCCTCTGGAACAATCGCCCGCCGCGGGTCCGTCACACTCTGCAATGCCGCCATTTCCGCATCCGCGCCATCCGCCATGGACCAACCGCTCGCGAACCAGGCATTGCCGAGGGGCGTGCGGTTCGGGACGGCGGCTTGGTTCGGGTCATAGATGATGTACTGGGTGTTGAGCATTTGGTGAACCGGCATGGCCGCCCAGGCCGCGTCGATGCCCTGGCTGTTGGCGAGGGCCGCAAAAGACTGCTGCTCCGGCTGGAGCACCCGCTCAATCAAGTCCTGATACCGGCGAAGCTTGGCCCCGTGGTATCCCCCCACACTGCGGTGGAAGTAGCTCGTGGTGGCATCGCTGAATGCGCCGCGGAGGTTGAGAACGCGGAAGTGGTCTTGGGTCATCAAACCTGAGAACCGGGCCGCATCCAACATCCGCTCCTCCCGTTTGCCGATCCGGCCGTCATAGGCCTTGCGCACCCGGGCCACCTCCGCATCAACCGCACTTTGCAACCCCGGATTCATCCGGAGCCGATCTGCAAAAATGGCCTCGTCCGCAGGCGAAGGCGTCAAGGGGTATTTGAACTCGACATTGCGAATCCACCCTTTGTCTGCAGGCTGATAGCGGCGGTCAACCGCCTGCATCTCCATCAAGGTGACCACGGCGAGCACCGCCACGATGCCCTGGGCGATGCGGGGCTGTGCACCGCTCAACCGGACTTTGACCAAGGCCAACAAACCGCCCATGGCGAGCACCACCAACCCCAGGCTGCGCCACACATCCGCGCGGAAGATTTCAAGCCGCTGCTCCAAGGCGCGGCTGGCACCGAGCTGCTCCACCGCACGATCGGGGCGGACGTGGCTCTCAAAATCAAAGAAGACCGTCGGGGCGAGGGCAAACGCCAGCAACAGCACCACCGGAACACCAGCAGCGATGAAGAGTTTGCGGTTCCATTCCAACGTTCCGTTCATTGCATCCTTCAACAGCAGTCCAACCCCAATGGGCAGCATGCATTGAATCAACATGAGCATCATCTTGGTGTCCCGGAACTTGGCAAAGCCGGGCACGTGGTTCAAGAAGAAGTCGGTCAGTCCAGACGCGTCCCGCCAGGAGAGCACAATGGCCAGCAGCGACACCACCAGCATTGGCCACCGCAACACATCCTTGCGCAGGATCAGCGACACCATGAACAGGGCCACGAGGATGGCTCCGAAGTAGAAAGCGCCTCCGCTGAACAGCTGCTCGCCCCAGTACAGGGGGCTGTTGCCGCCCTTGATGTCCGGCACCAAAATGCTCCACCATTCCCCGTGCCCCATGCTGTATTGGAGGATGTAGTCCTTGTCCAGTCCACTTTCTCCCACGTCCACTCCGCCAGTGGGCGTCAAGAGCACCTCACCCCGCGTGGTGTGCGGCGTGTAATCGAGGGTGGGGCCAATCAGTGCCGCGTTGGGAAGGATGGCCACACCGGCTGCACCGAGCAACACCGCAGCGGTCACGACAGCTTGTTTCGCGGCGCCATTTCGAATCAAACGCACCGTCTCGGCAATGCCGACCCCCCCCACCAAAAAGGCGAGGTAGTAGGTCATTTGCAGGTGGTTGGCCGCCATGTTGATCGCCGTAAAGGCACAGGCGAGGCCCGCTCCCAGCCAGAGGTTACGGCGGTACGCCACCAGAACGCCGGCCAAAATGCCGGGCAAGGTGGCGATGGACATGACCTTGGCCGCGTGGCCCGCACCGAGGTAGAGGATGTTGAGCGAACTGAACCCAAATCCGAGCGCCACCAGCACCGATACCCACGGACCACACCCCAACAAGGCCGCCAAGAGATAGGCGCAAAGCAGCGCCACCAAAAGGTGGTCCGCCG
Organism: uncultured Flavobacteriales bacterium; assembly: GCA_965659565.1. Lineage (GTDB taxonomy): Bacteria > Bacteroidota > Bacteroidia > Flavobacteriales_D > Sanyastnellaceae > UBA8752. The sequence continues at coordinate 1,870 of CBFHWV010000021.1, read as the reverse complement.
GGCGGGGAAAACCCATCCTCAGCGTCCGTTGCAACCAACTGCCGGCATTGACGTCTCCGGTTCGCAGACCGAGCTGGAACGTGGGCATGCCCCCAAATTGGCTGTCTGTCCAGAGCGCCTGTTCACCGGTGCGGTCGCGGTGGTCTTTGACCTCCTTCGCCGTCTCGATGAAGTGCTCGATGTCCGGCATGCGCAAGCTGTAGTCGTCGAACGCCTTCGAATAGAAGGAACCGGCCACGGCTGCGAGCAGGGCCACAGCGATGACATGGGGCAAGGCGGAACGGAGGAGCTGGGCAGGTTTGGGACGGTCGCTCATGCGGCTCAAGTTAGCCCCGACACGCCGCCCTGCCGACAGGACGCCCTGTCAATCCCGTTCTCCGTCCACTTCTTCGTAATCCACGTATTCGCCGAGGTGGTCATCCTTTGCAGGGCGTTTCGCAGGTCCTGCCGAGGACCCCGGCGACTTGCGGCGGGAAGCGGCCGATGAACGTCCTCCGCCGAACATCCGGTCGAGGAATCGAAAGACGAACCACGCGATGACCAGTCCAACGAGCGTCCGGAACAATCCGGGGAGCATCACTTCGAGAGGTAGAGGTTCCGCTCAGAGTAGATCTTCCGGAAGAATGGATCGCGCAGGGTGTCGATGAAACGGATGGCCTCCCCTGTCGACTTCATCTCCGGGCCGAGCTCCTTGTTGACCTCCGGGAACTTCGAGTAGCTGAAGACCGGAATCTTGATGGCATAGCCCCGCTTGCGCGGCTGGAAGTCGAAGTCCTTGACCTTCTTCTCACCGAGCATGACCTGGGTGGCGTACTGCACGTACGGCTCCTGGTAGGCCTTGGCGATGAACGGCACCGTGCGGGAGGCGCGCGGGTTGGCCTCGATCACGTAGACCGTGTCGTCCTTGACGGCGAACTGGATGTTCAGCAGGCCCTTGGTCTCGAGCGCGACGGCCACCTTCTTGGTGATCTCCTCGATCTGCTCGAGCACGAGGTCACCGAGGTTGTAAGGCGGCAACACGGCGTAGGAGTCACCGGAGTGGATGCCGGCCGGCTCAATGTGCTGCATGACGCCGATGATGTACGTGTCCTCCCCGTCGCAGATGGCATCGGCCTCACACTCGATGGCCCCTTCGAGTAAGTGGTCGAGCAGGATTTTGTTGTCCGGCATGTCACGGAGGATGTCCACGACATGGTGCTCGAGGTCGGTCTCGTTGATGACAATTTTCATCCGCTGACCGCCGAGCACGTAGCTCGGACGCACCAGCAGTGGGAAGCCGAGCTCGCGGCTGAGTTCGATGCCCTGTTCTGCGGAGGTGACCGAACCGAACTTCGGATAGGGCACACCGAGCTCCTTGAGGAGCGTGGAGAAGCGGCCGCGGTCCTCGGCGATGTCGAGGGCCTGGTAGCTCGTACCGAGCACCGGAATGCCATAGCGATCGAGCTTCTCCGCGAGCTTGAGTGCCGTCTGGCCGCCAAGCTGGACGATGACCCCCTCAGGCTTCTCGTGGCGGATGATGTCGTAGATGTGCTCCCAGAAGACCGGCTCGAAATAGAGGCGGTCCGCGGTGTCGCTGTCGGTGGACACCGTCTCCGGGTTGCAGTTGATCATGATGGCCTCATAGCCAGCCGCGCGGGCCGCCATGACGCCGTGGACACAGCAGTAGTCGAACTCGATGCCCTGACCGATGCGGTTCGGACCGCTGCCCAGGACAATGACCTTGCGCCCGTCCGTCTTGGGAGACTCATTCTCCTCGCAGAACGTGCTGTAGTAATAGGGCGTCTTGGCCTTGAACTCTGCCGCACAGGTGTCCACGAGACGGTAGCTCCGCTCAATGCCCAGCTCGACGCGACGGTCGAAGACCTGGCTC
>CBFHWV010000020.1:22440-29248 GCA_965659565.1 uncultured Flavobacteriales bacterium | reverse complement strand
GGAGGTGGTACGACCCAAGGTTGGAATGCCATCACGGCAGGCGACGATGCCAATTTCAACAACGGTCCCGATGCGTTGCTCCAGTTCTATGATGTCAATGGCGACATGAGCCAAGGACACTACTTCATTGAAGACGCCGCCAATGGTGGTGTGTCGTTCACCGAGTTCGAGAACGGCAACGCCATCCTCGAAGGTGTCGTGATGGACAAGGACAACAATGACCTGCGCCTGGAAATCCACCTCTTCTTCGAAGGACGCACTGTGGGTGCCGACTGGGCCGGTGGATTCAAAAACGACTACGGTTGCGCGGTCAACACCGACCTCTGGACGATGTACACCTTGAACAACGCGGCCTCCTACGCTGTGGGTGGCCCAGGTGCTTGGCAGTTCGGAACGTTGCTTCACTTCAACCACCAGCCAGCCAGCGAGTACTTCGGCTTCCAGTTGGGTGATGGTGCCAACAACCACAATTGCGACGACAACGGATTCTCCGGTTGGTTCAGCTGGAGCGGTGCCATTGCAGGTGAGGAGGCCATTGGTTTTGCTGGTGACGTGATCGCCACGCTTGAGCCGAATTGCGACTTCGCCACAGATTGCCAAGAAGGCGAATACGTGGAGTTCCACTACATCGCATTCGACGACCAGTGCTACATCGCCACGGAGGTGGTGCAGATGGTGACGCGCGATGACAACACCGCTCCGACCTATGTCTCCGGCGGTGAAGACGTGACCCTGAGCTGCGAGGAAAGCGACCAGTGGCTGATGGACAACCCGGCCAGCGACGAGGTGGTGCTCTTCACCGACAACTGCGACGACAGCGAGTACGGCTGTGCCGCTGGATTTGATCCGAACACCTCCGGTTTCGCCGATGATGACAACGTGTTTGTCTGTGTCGAACTGGTGGGAGAGACCACCGCGTCATACACCGCCAGCAGCTGCCGCGTGCTCAACCGCACTTGGGTGGCTACGGACTGCTTCGGCAACCAGACCTACCACACGCAGGTCATCACCATTGAAGACAACGTCCTCCCAGAAGTGACGGTCACGGCCCCTGCGGACATCACGCTCAATGTGAACGGCATGTGCTATGTCGACCTGGATCCGACCAACACGGGAGAGGCCACGCCATCCTACTATGACAGCTGTGACCTCGCTGACACGGGTCTCGAGTACAGCGATGTCATTGTCGACAGCGTGAGCACGGGTTGTTACAGCATCATCCGGACCTGGACCGCCATGGCCACGGACAGCTGTGGAAATGCGTTTGCTACGTCTGACGACCAGCGCATTGACATCCAAGACATGATTGCACCCGGCTTCATCGCCGAGGGTGTGGACACGTTGGAGTGCGACCTCTGGGGCGCTTGCGACTACGATCACCTGAGCAGTGTCGGCCTCGTGGAGGCGTATGACAACTGTGAGTTGAGCCATGTCGATGTGGATTGCACGCCGCTTTCTGCTGGATGTTGGGACGACTACATCGTGGACTACACGGCCTACGACATGTGCGGCAACAGCACGAGCTTCCAGCAGATTGTGGTGGTCGTGGACCGCACGCCTGCCGAGTGGAGCTTGGCGCCAGCCGATCTCACCATGGAGTGCAGCGATGCCAGCCTGACCGGGCTCGTGCAGCACGAATTGGGCGAGTACTACGCAGTGCCCGAGTACACCCCAGGCGATGGTCTCCATGCCGAGGCCATGGACAACTGCGACGCCGAGGCTGTGGTCAGCTACAGCGACCTCATCCTCACGACGCCTTGCCTCCAGGAGTACACCATCAAGCGGACGTACAGCACCGAGGACTGCGCTGGCAACTACGCCGAGCACATTCAATACATCACCATTGAGGACACGACTGCACCGGAGTTCACGAGCTTCCCAGCTGACGTGACCGTCGAGTGTGACGCCGTTCCTGCTGTTGCAGCGTTGGGCACTTTGTCTGCCTCCGACAACTGCGACCCAGCCGTCGACATCTCCTATGCCGGTGAGGTCCGCACGGACGGCGCTTGTGAGGACACGTACACCTTGACCCGCACGTGGGAGGTGGTGGACTGCGCTGGCAATGTGCACAGCCAGAGCCAAACCATTGAGGTGCAAGACACGACCGAACCGATGCTCTCCATCCAGTGTCCTGCTGACGTGATGAATGCCAACGTTTGCTTCGCGGACGGCGATTTGTCCATCGGCACCAATGGCGAGCCGACTTGGACGGTGAGCGACAACTGCGACTCCGATGTCGCCGTGGCCTACACCTATGAGGATGTGGCCGTGGCCGATTGCAGCGACGGAGACAGCACCGACGAAGGCAGCTATACGGTGACCCGCACCTTCACGGTGACGGCCACGGACAACTGCGGCAATGCCACCACATTGACCTGCGACCAAACCATCACCTTCACGGACGATGAGGCGCCGATGTTCGACGGCAACCCGAGCGAATTGTACCCGGCTCCGATCAGCTGCGGTGACATGCCGGATCCGTATGACACGCACGTCCTTCCGCTGCACGCTACGGACAACTGCGACAGCGAGTTGACCTACGAGATTTCCATGGCGTTCCTGACCTCCGGCTCCTGCCCAGGTACTTACGTCCGGATTTGGAAGGCCTATGACGACTGTGGCAACGAAGCCGAAGCGGCCATCCAGTATGTGGCGACCGTGGATACGTTGGCTCCAGAATTCGACTTCTGCCCAGACGACATCACCGTCTACCTCGATGAGAACTGCAGCACGGACTTGAGCACGGATGTGACCGGAATGGCCACTGTGACCGACAACTGTGACGCCAACCCGGACGTCTGGCACGAGGACGTGAGCTTCATGGATCTCCCAAGCGCTTGTGACACCGACGGTGCCGACTACATCTACGGAACCGACGATGCCGAGCACAATGGCTCTTACCAGTTCACCCGTGTGTTCTACGCGGAAGACATGTGTGAGAACGAGAACTACAAGGCAAACAGCTTCTGTGAGCACACCATCACGGTGCTCGACCAGATTGCACCGAGCATGACGGTCGATTGGCCGGCAGACCGCACTGAGTTGTTGAACGAGGCATGCGATGCAGACCTCAGCCTCGACATGGTGACGGCTTCCGCTACGGACAACTGTGACGGCAACGTGACCATCAGCATCTCCCACAGCGACAGCGCTCCGGTTTACGGTTGCGACGGCACCGACGGTGCTGCGGAGGGCAGCTACACCTTCACGCGGTCCTGGACGGCTGTGGCGTGCGACGACAGTGGCAACGAGACCACGCAGACGCACGATCAGCTCTTCACGGTGAACGATGAGATCAACCCGACCGTCGACATCAGCTGCCCGGACACCTACACGACCGTGTTGGCTGCCGACTGCACGGCTGACACCACGCCAGCTGCTGCTGGTGAGGCGACGGCTGTGGCCGATGACAACTGTGACAGCGATGTCGCCATCGCCATCACCTACGTGGACTCCACTCCGGAATACACCTGTGACGGTTCCGACGGCAATGCCGAGGGCAGCTACACCTTCACGCGGACCTGGACGGCAACCGCCACGGATGACTGCGGCAACGAGAGCAGCGAAGACCACATCCAGACCATCACGGTCATCGATGAGACCGCGCCTGAACTCAGCGCTGAGGCCCCAGCTGACGCTGTGGTCCAGCTCGACGCCAATTGTGAGGCCGACTTGAGCACGGACGCGCTCGGCTACGCCACGCAGACGTCTTCCGACGGGTGCGACAGCGACCTGACCGTGGAAACGAGCTACAGCGACAGCGCCCCGCAGTACACCTGCACCGGCGACGACGACCAGCTCGACGGCAGCTACACCTTCACGCGTACGTTCAGCTACACGGTGACGGACGACTGCGGCAATGAGACCTCGACGAGCGTGGATCAATTGATCACGGTCGAGGACAACATGGACCCAACGCAGACGATCGAGACCCTGGCTCCTGTGACGCTCTACCTCGATGGCGATTGTGCCACCGACCGCAGCGACATGGCCACGGGCATCCCGGCCATCACGACGGACGACAATTGCGACAGCGATGTCTCCAACGTGTTGACCTTCGAGGATACCGAGAATGTCTACACATGCGACGACGGCGACAGCGCTGCTGAGGGCAGCTACACCTTCACCCGCACCTGGACCAGCGTTGCGACCGACGACTGCGGCAACCAGAACACGGTGACCATGAGCCAGGACATCACAGTCCTCGACGAAATGGCCCCGCAGTTCACCGCCACCTGTGACATCGAGAACGGTGAGGTTGTGGAGTACGCTTGTGGTGATGACAACCAGAACGGCATCAATGACATCTTCGACTTCATCCAGATTCCGGAGGCATGTGATGTAGAGTACGCGGACAACTGCGACAGCGAGGTGAGCTTGACCTTCTCCTCTGTGGAGAGCGGTTACTTGCCGACGGCCGACATCGCCAACTACTGTGCGCCTGCCGATCCGGAAGCCATCGAGAACGGGGAGACCTGTGACGACCGCGATCCGGAGGCCATCCGCCTGTTCAACTTCCCGAACGGTGAGTCCTTCACCCTCGTGGACGGCGGAAGCAGCATCGTGGAGATTGCGCCGGACAGCACCATGCACATCGTGCTCGAGACCACGGATGGCAATGGCGGCGGCTTCATCTTCGAGGCCACGTACGAAGGTGGTCACGACTGGAACGAGTGGCTCGCCCTGCCTGGCATGCACAACTACAAGAAGGATTGTGCCGACATCTTCCCCGGCATCGAAATCTGGACGGAGTGGATCTACTACATCATGGCAGACGGTACCATGAGCGGTACGGGCACCTTCGCAGGTTCTGAGTTCTCCCTGCAGCACCAGCCGATGAACGCTTACTACGGTTTGCAGATCGGTGAGGGCGCCAACAACAAGAACGAGAACTACGGTGGTAGTGCTTGGTTCTTCTACAGCGGTGAGCTGGTGGTCGACGGTGTGAGCCAAGGCGCATTGTCCTCCTCGGGTGACATCTTCTTCGACCTCGACTGCTGCCTCGGTTGGCAGATTGACTACAGCTACTCCATCATGGACGACTGTGGGAACACGACGGACTTCGCCTACACCGACATGGGTACGGGTGAGTTCAACAACCTCGACAACGTGACGGTCAGCGGCGACGGCACGCACAGCCCGGTGGACATCACCGGCGGTGTGAGCAGCTTGAAAGACCCGATCCGCATCACCGGCCTGCAGCCGAACCCGACCAACGATTACAGCACGCTGGGCTTCATCGTCAGCAACAACATGCGCCTGCGCATCGACCTGTACACCATGAGTGGCCAGTTCGTCCAGGAGTTGTTCGACGGCAACGCCAGCGAAGACGTTCAGTACGTGCTCGACATCGACGCCAACGCTTTGTCCGGTGGCATGTATCAGGTGCGCCTGAGCAGCTCCGACTACGTGGTGGTCAAGAAGCTCCTGGTTTCCGAGTGATTCCAGAACTAGAGGAAAGCGTTTCACCAAATCGCGCTTGAGGCGGAAGCCGTCCCCGGAAGGGGGCGGCTTCCTGCTTTTGGGAAGGGTATCTTCCGCCCCCGGAGCCGCCCATCAAATCCAGCATGACCCGCGTCCTCGTCATTCGATTCTCCAGCATGGGAGATGTGATCCTCACCTCGCCGGTGGTGCGGGCACTCCATGTCCTGCTCGAAGGCGACGTGGAGGTGCATGTGCTCACCAAGGCGGTGTTTTCAGATGCGGTGGACGGCTTGGAGGGGGTGCACCGGGTCTGGACCATGGATCGGACCACAGCGGAAGTGGAGCAGGACCTGGTGGCCCAGGGCTTTCATTATGTCGTGGACTTGCATGCCAATGCGCGCTCAGCATTTGTGAAACGGGCGTTGCGGAAGGGCGAGGGCCATGCCTTGGACTTGACCGTCAACAAACGGAGCCTGGACAAGATCTTGTTGGTGAAAACTGGTGTGGATCGGCTCGCTGGGCAGCATGTGGTAGAGCGGTATCTGGACACGTTGCGGCCCTTCGGCGACGCCCTGGCGGCTCTGAAGGCGGCCGGGGATGACGGGAGGCTGCAGCTCCCGGTGATGGGGCGAACAGGCGAGGCGGAAGTCCCTGACCAGCCGCGTCAACGAGAGGTGGTGATGGCCCTCGGAGCGGCTCATCCAGGCAAGGCCATTCCGGAGGACCATTGGCGGTTCGTCCTTGAAGGGGTTGTCACTGCCGGCCACCGCATCGTGTTGGTGGGCGGACCCGCGGAATCCGAATTGGGGGAGCGCTTGGCGCAAGGCCACCCCGACACGGCAGTCCACAGCATCGCCGGCAAGAGGGGGTGGGCAGACACGTTCCAAGCCATCGCTGGGGCCGACGTCCTCATCGCAGGTGACACGGGTGCCATGCACGCCGGAGCCGCGTTGGGCGTGCCGATGGTGGTGGTCTGGGGATGCACCTCTCCCGCTTTGGGGATGGGGCCGTGGCGCGCACATCCGGATACCATCGAACTCGAACCCGAGGACCCGCAGCGGAGCCGGCCCTGCAGCAGGCTGGGCGACCGATGTCGCCACCGCACGCCTTGCATTCAACGCGTGTCGCCGGAGCGCATCCTCGCGGCGGCGCTGTCCCTGCTCAGTTGAACAGGGCCTTCAGTTCGGTTGCATCGGTGGGCTTCATCTTGCCGGCGAGGATGAGCCGAAGCTGACGGCGGCGCAAGGCCCCTTCAAAACGCCGTTGTTCCTCCTCCGTTTCCGGGATCAGTTCGGGCACCATGATGGGGGCGCCCAATTGGTCGACGGCCACAAACGTGTACATGGCCTCATTGCTTTTGGAGCGCTTCCCGGTGGCATTGTCC
>CBFHWV010000020.1:15319-22109 GCA_965659565.1 uncultured Flavobacteriales bacterium | reverse complement strand
CCGATGGCGGGAAACCGCCAACACTCCTTCACCTTTGCAGCATGTCCTATGACGTCCTCAAGGCCCTGCACATCATCTTCGTGGTGACCTGGTTTGCGGGACTGTTCTACCTCGTGCGGCTGTTCATCTACCACCGGGAGGCCCAGGACAAGCCGCCGCAAGAACGGGACGTGTTGGTCCCGCAGTTCCGCATCATGGAGCGCCGGCTGTGGGCGGCCATCACGTTGCCGAGTGGCATTCTTGCGACCGTGTTCGGGGTGGCGTTGGTGGTGCTCAACCCGGCTTGGCTCCGCATGCCCTTCATGTGGGTCAAGCTGGCCTTTGTAGGCGCTTTGTGGGCATACATGTGGGCGGTCTGGCGCATCCTGAAGGAATGCCGGACAGGCCACCCCTCCGCCTCTTCCATTCGGTTGCGGTTCCTCAACGAGCTTCCGACGGTCATCCTGATCGCAGTGGTCTTCTTGATCGTTCTCAAGGATGCGGTCGGCTGGGTTTGGGGCGTCGCGGGCATCCTGGGGTTGGCTCTGCTCCTGACGGTGGCCATCAAGCGCTATCAAAAGCTGCGCAGCCAGCGCGGGGGTGAGGAGCCCGGGGAGGGGGCTTAATTTTGTCCCATGGCCGTTTCGCTGATCGACACCCATTGCCACGCCTACGCGGCTGCGTTTGACGCGGACCGCATGGACACCATCGCACGGGCGGTGGAAGCCGGGGTGGATCGGTTGCTGCTGCCCAACATTGATGCGTCGAGCATTCAACCCTTGTTGGACCTCGTTGCGGCGCAACCGGATCGCTGCCTTCCGATGATGGGCCTTCATCCCTGTCACGTGGATGCGGAATGGGAGACGGAATGTGCGCCCATTCTGGAGGCCCTCGATGCCCACCCTTGCATCGCGGTGGGAGAAATCGGCATGGACCTGTTTCGCGGGCGGGAAACCCGGGATGCCCAGATCGCCGCATTTCACGCCCAGATCGGATGGGCCCTCGAGCGGGATCTGCCGGTGGTCTTGCACGTCCGCGACGCCTTCGAAGACACCTTTTCCATTTTGGATCAATACACCCAGACCGCGTTGCGCGGGGTGTTTCACTGTTTTACAGGCGGACCAGCCGAGGCCGACAAAGTCATGTCCTACGGCACATTTGCCGTGGGGCTCGGGGGCGTCACGACCTTCAAGAATGGCGGGCTGGACAAGGTGGTGCCACACCTGCCCAAGGACCGCATCCTGCTCGAGACCGACAGCCCGTATTTGGCCCCCTCGCCGCACCGCGGCAAGCGCAATGAACCCGCCTACACGCGCCTCATCGGACAACGGGTGGCCGACCTTCTCGAAATGCCCCTCGAGGAAGTGGCGGCGCTGACCACGGCCAATGCAGAGCGTCTGTTTCGGTTGCCCACAGTCCTTCCCAAGAAAGCATGACGCCCAGCCGCATTCTGCTCGTCTACACAGGTGGCACCATTGGTTCCGAGGAAGACCCCGATACGGGAGCGCTGAAGCCCCTCAATGTCGAGCACCTGCGCAACCGGGTTCCGGAAATCGATGGCCTGGAAGCGGAGTTGGAGTTTGAATCGCTGGCGCCCATCGACAGCAGCGACATGACGCCCGAGCGGTGGAGCGAACTGGCCAGGTTGCTCTCCCTGCGCCGAGAGCGCTACGACGGATTTGTCGTTTTGCATGGCACGGACACCATGGCCTACACCGCCAGCGCGCTGAGCTTCATGCTGCCCAACTTCGGCAAGCCCGTGGTGCTCACCGGCAGCCAGCTTCCCATCGGGGTGCTGCGGACCGATGGCAAGGAAAACCTGCTCACCGCCATTGAGATCGCGGCCAAGTGGGATTCCTCAGACCCGAACCGGGGGCCGTTGGTTCGCGAGGTCGTCATCTATTTCGGCGATGAGCTCTTGCGCGGAAACCGTGCGCACAAGCAGGATGCCGAGGGGTTTCAGGCCATGACCAGTCCGAATTTTCCGGCCTTGGCAGAGGTGGGGGTGCATGTCCGGTTCCGGCGCGATTTGCTGCTCCGGCCCGTGGGCGAGCCTGGCCTGCGGGTGGACCTTGACGCCCATGTTGCCGTGGTCCACGTGCACCCGGGGTTGACCGCTGAAGCCTTGGGCCACCAGTTGTCTCAGCCGGGACTGCGGGCGGCCATCCTCCGGACCTACGGGTCTGGCAATGCGCCCCGCAATGCCGACTTTCTCGGGGTTCTCGCAGAGGCGCAGGAGCGGGGGGTGTTCATGGTCAATGTGACCCAATGCACGGTCGGATCGGTGGATGCCAACCGGTACGTCACGGGAGCGGGGTTGACCCGCCTGGGGGTGGAGCCCAGCTTGGACATCACCTTGGAAGCGGCCCTGACCAAACTGATGGTGCTGGCTGCGCAGGAGCCAACCCGAGAAGGCCTCCGGGCGGCCTTCAAGCTCGACCTGGCGGGAGAGCAGACCCCGGCAGACGTCATTCGCTGAGCCTGGGTTCAGGCGGTCTTTCCGGCTTTTTCCGTCTCCACAAATCCACTGCCGCGCGTGTCAGAAAGTGGAGTAACTTGCACGCCCATTCCGAGCGGGTTGTCCCGAAGGAAAGGAGAGGTGGCCGAGTGGCTTAAGGCGCACGCTTGGAAAGCGTGTATACTCCAAAAGGGTATCCGGGGTTCGAATCCCCGTCTCTCCGCAAGAAACCCGTCCCCCGAGGCGGGTTTTTGTTTTTCTGCCCCCGTATCTTTTGGTCATGATCAGGAGGGAATTCATCCGTGGCTCAGCCATTCTCGGTGCGGCTGTGGCCACGCCAAGTTGGTTGACGGCCGCCTCTGGATTCTTCTCCTCCATCACGGAGCGCAAAGTGTCGCAAGTGCTGGATTGCAAGCGGACCATGGTCCAAAATGTGCCGGTCCTGCGCGGGTTTGCCGGAGACCACACCGACTTGGTGTCGCCGTTTGTGATGCTCGACGAATTCGGACCATTGCAGATTGACCCCGGAACGCTGGGCATGGACATCAAGGCCCACCCCCACGCGGGCGTGGCGCCGACGACCTACCTCCTGTCGGGCAGTGGCCGCCACACGGACAGCTTGCAGAACGACCTGATTTACCGCGAAGGGCAATTCATGGTGTTCAGTTCGGGTCGGGGCGCCATCCACGAGGAAGTGAGCAGCATGGAAATCCGGCGGGATGGCGGCATCGTACACGGTTTCCAGATTTGGCTCAACCTGCCCGCTGCCGAAAAATTCGGCACGCCGATCACGACCCTGCGTGACAAGGGCGCTTTCCCCGTCATCGAGACGAAAGACTACCGCATCAAGGTGCTCATGGGGGAGGCCTTTGGTCGGACATCCCCGACCGAACTCCACAGCCCCGCGTTTTATCACCACATCCACTTGTCGCCAGGCGGACGATTGGACCTTCCGGTGGAAGCGAATCACAATGCGTTCGTCCATGTGGTGGACGGCCAGCTCGAGATCGAAGGGCGCCGGCAACTGCAGCCCCAGCAGCTCGCCCTGTACCAACGCGGTGGCGATCACCTGCGGTTCCACAGTGTGAACGGGTCAGAATTCATGGTGCTCGGCGGACAGCCCTTGGGAGAGCCGGTGGTGTCCTATGGCCCATTTGTGATGAACAACCGACAGCAAATCCAGCGCTGCATTGCGGATTACCGCGCAGGGCGGATGGGCGAGCTTTGAGGTGAACCCGGCAGGCATTGGGTCTTTTGTTCGCTTCCAACCCCACTTCATTTCCATGCTGTTTGGGCGGATTGCTTTGCCTAAATTCGCCCCGCACAAGCCTCCGCGCTTGACCACATCGACACAACACACGATCCACACCTTCACCATGAAGCAGTTGTTCGCCCTCTTTGCAGTGGCCCTTTTGTTCGCCGCCCCGGTCTCCGCTCAGGACGCCGATTCCACGATGGACATGTCCGCCGATACGACCATGATGGTCGCCGACAGCACCATGGCAGATTCCGCCATGATGGACTCCGCAGCCGCCCCGGCTGCCCCGATGGCCGATGAGGCCCCCGCCATGCCGGAAGAGACCGTCGAGGTCACCGGTGCCCGCCAGCAGATCAAGCTGCGCATCATTGAGGGCGGTGTGCTCTTCATGAGCTTCGTTGTGCTCTGCCTCATCTTCGGTTTGGCCCTTGCCATTGAGCGCATCATCTACCTGAACATGGCCACGACCAACACCAAGGGTCTGCTGACCAAGGTGGAGGATGCCCTGAACAGCGGTGGCGTGGATGCAGCCAAGGCCGTCTGCGCCGACACCCGCGGTCCAGTGGCCGCCATCTTCCACCAAGGCCTCGACCGCAGCGGTGGCAGCTACGAGGAACTCGCCAAGGCTGTGGAAGACTACGGCAGCTTGGAGAGCACCAAGTTGGAGCGTGGCTTGAGCTGGATCAGCCTCTTCATCGCCCTGGCTCCGATGCTCGGATTCATGGGAACGGTGATCGGCATGATCGAGGCGTTCGACAAGATCGCCCAAGCCAACACCATCAACGCCTCCATCGTGGCTGGCGGTATTAAAGTGGCCCTCATCACCACGGTCTCCGGTCTCGTGGTGGCCATCATCCTCCAGATCTTCTACAACTACATTCTGTCCAAGATCGACGGCATCGTCTTTGACATGGAGGAGGCCTCCATGGACCTTGTGGACCTCGTGTACCGCAAGAAGTTGAACGGCTGATCGGACCTGCGGTCGCAAAACACAGCACCATGCAGTCCAACATCATCCGCCCGGCCCTCATCGCCCTCCGCATCCTGATCATTGTGCTCGGGTGCATGTGGGTGGTCTCGGCCATCAACAGCGACGACCCCAATGGTCCCGTCGAAAGCTTGGTCAGCCTGAACCTCTACACCGGCGCTGTCTGCGTCGTGGCCATCCTTGGTTTCGGCCTCTTCCACTTCGCACAGAAGCTCGCCACCAACCCCAAGCGCGCCATGGGTACGCTCATCGGTTTCGTGGTGTTCTTCGTGGCCGGCTTCATCGCATGGAGCCTGGCCGACACCACGGTGACCCCGGCCATGTTGGCGGGCGGTGCAACCGTGACCGAAGGAGACGTCAAGATTGCTGACGCCAGCATTCAATTCATTTACATCCTCGGGTTGCTCGCCCTCGTGTCCATCCTTGTGGTGGAGGGCAAGTCCATCCTGAAGAACTGGCTCTGACCCCTCATGGCACGCAGAGAAGTCCCGGAAATCAATGCTGGCTCGATGGCGGACATCGCCTTCTTGCTGTTGATCTTCTGGCTCGTCACCACCACCATCGACAGCGATGAAGGGGTGAAGCGTCAGCTGCCTCCACCGGTGCCGCCGGACATGGAGCAGCAGGAGGTGAAGGACGGCGATGTCTACAACGTCCGGACCAACTTCCGCGACGAGTTGCTCGTGGAGAAGGAAGTGCTCTCCATTGAGCAGCTGAAGGACGGTGCCAAGGATTTCCTCATCGCCACCGGGACGGGCCTGCTCCACCCGGAGCGTCCCAACGTCACCTTGGGCGACGACAACATGAAGTACCCCGAGCGCCAGTGGGTCCGCAAGTCGGAACTGCTCGCACTCGAGCAGAGCTTCCTGGCCGCCGGACAGAACAAGCGTGCGGAGAAAGTTCAGGAGAAGCTGAAGGCCATCGAGCTCTTTGGCAGCGACTACCGCGAGCTTCCAGGTTCTGCGCTGATCAGTTTGCAAACCGACCGCAACACCTCTTACGATTTGTACCTGCAGGTGCAGAACGAATTGGAGGCGGCCATCAACGAGCTGCGCGACGAGCTGGCACTGGCCAAGTTCAACGAGTCCTACGCCTCTCTGGAAGAGCGCTATGGCCGCACCAAAGAGGAGAGCCTGCTTGACAAGATCAAGGCGGTTCGCCTCGTTTACCCCCAGCGCATCTCCGAAGCGGAGCCGCGTGATGCCAGCCAAGGTTACTACTGATGGGCAAGTTCAAGAAAAAGAAGCGCGAGATGGGGGCCATTTCCACGGCCTCTCTTCCGGACATCGTGTTCATGCTCCTCTTCTTCTTCATGGTCGCGACCGTGTTGCGGACCGAAGAGGAAATGGTGCGGGTCATCCGCCCGGAGGCTTCGGAGATCTACAAGATTGAGAAGAAGCACCTCATCCGCTACATCAACATTGGTCCCCCACAGGACAAGCGCTACGGCACGGAGCCGGTCATTCAGCTGAACGACCAGTTTGCGGACGTGGCTCAAATCCGGGATTGGGTGGAAAACGAGCGTTTGACGCTCGCGGAAGCTGAGCAGACCAAGATGTGGGTCTCCATGAAGGTCGACCAGGACACCAAAATGGGGGTGGTCACCGACGTCAAGCAAGAGCTGCGCAAGGCGTCCGCCCTGAAGGTGCTGTACTCTGCGAATTCCCGCGAGCGCACGAACTGATTCAGCCGCCGAATTCGGCGAGCACCTTGTCGGCCAACACGGACGACAACTTCACATACGATTCTTCGGTCCAGCCCGCCACGTGCGGGCTGACTTGTACCCGGGGGTGGGCGATGAGCCGCTGCCAGGTGGCGTCGGCATCCTGGACCACCTCGAAGGAGCTGGCTTCGCGCTCGAAGACGTCGAGTCCGGCACTGATGACCCGTCCATCGTCGAGGGCATCGAGCAAGGCTTGGGTCTGCACGATGGGGCCACGGGCGGTGTTGAGAAGGAGGATGGGCTTCGCGAATCCGGCCAGCCAATCCGCATCCACCATGCCCCGTGTCTCGTCGGTGAGGTTGCAATGCAAGCTGAGGATGTCCGCTTCCCGTTGCAGGGTGGCGAGGTCTGCCGCTTCAACGCGGCCGCCCAAGGCGCCGTCCA
>CBFHWV010000020.1:12392-14659 GCA_965659565.1 uncultured Flavobacteriales bacterium | reverse complement strand
AAAGAGGGCAGCAAAGATGATGACGGCGATGAGGGCCATGCTGACCGTCAGGCTGAGGTTCCAGCCATAGCCCAACAGCAAACTGGCCCCCATGATGACGCCGGCACAGATGGCCCCATTGAGCAGGGCGACCGAGAATTCCTTGAGCAGGCGGGGCGCAAGTCGGGCGTCCGTCGGGGTCTTTCCCGAAGCCAAGCCCTGGACGACAATGGCGGCGGATTGCACCCCCACATTTCCCCCCATGGCCGCGATGAGCGGGATGAACAGGGCCATGGACGGGAAGCGCTCAATGTCGAACCAGCCAATGACGTAGGCGCCGGCCAGTCCTCCAAACAGCCCGATGAGCAGCCAGGGCAGGCGCGCACGGGTCATGGTCCACAGGGTGTCGTCGCTTTCGACCTCGTCGCTCAAACCGCTCGCCAGCTGGTAGTCCCGTTCGGCCTCTTCTTCCATGAGGTCCACCACATCGTCAATGGTGATGCGGCCCAGCAGGCGATTGTGGTCGTCCACCACGGGCAAGGCCACGAGGTCGTACTTCTTCATGACCTGCACCACCTTTTCGTCCGGTTCATCCACCTTGACGGTGCGGGTGTCGTCTTCCTTGAACAGGTCGCCAATGGTGCTCCGCGCACTGGTTGCGGTGAGCAGGAGGCGTTTCAGGGACAAGCGTCCGATGAGTTGCCCTGCAGCGTTGACCACGTAGACGCTGTGGAAGGTCTCGACATCCTCGGCCTGTTTCCGCATTTCTCGGATGGCCTGCGTGACGGTCCAATCGAGTTCGACGCGGATGAGCTCGGTGCCCATCAGTGCGCCGGCGGTGCCTTCCGGGTAGCGGAGCAACGTCAGCAAGTCTTCTCGGTCCTCCGTGTCCAGCTCGGCGATGACCTCGGCGGCCCGCTCCTCGGGCAGTCCTCCGATGACGTCCGCGGCATCGTCCGAGTCGATGTTCTCCAGGACTTCTTCGGCGATCTCCCGGGTGGTCAGGGTGGACAACAGGCCCTCCCGAACGTCTTCCTCCAGCTCCACGAGCACGTCGCCCCGAGCTTCGACTTCGATGAGTTTCCAGAGGTACTGGACCTCCTCTTCTTCGAGGCGGTCAAAGATTTCCGCGATGTCGGCCGGGTGGAGATCGGACAAATGCGCCCTCAGGCTGTCGTCCTGACGGCCGGAGATGCCCCCTTTGAGGGCGTCCAGGAAATCGCGCGTGATGTCCTCCACGGCACAAAATTAGGCGGTGCCCGGACCTTTTTTCCGCCGGGCGGCGAAGAACGATGACAGGAGTTCCGCACACTCCTCTTCGAGAACACCACCGACCAATTCGGTCTTCGGGTGGAGCAGCCCTTCATCGCGGCTTCCATGGAAGTCCAGCCCGCCCCGCTTGTGGTCGCGCGCGCCATACACCACCCTGCCGATGCGGGTCCAGAACGCCGCACCTGCGCACATGGGGCAAGGCTCCAGCGTGACATACAACGTACACTGGTCCAAGAATTTACCGCCGAGGAATTCGCTGGCTGAGGTGAAGGCCTGCATTTCAGCATGGGCCGTGAAGTCCCGCAGTCTTTCGCACAGGTTGTGGGCGCGGGCAATGATGCGCCCTCCCGCCACGATGACGGCCCCGACGGGAACCTCGCCGAGCTCAGCGGCTTGGCGCGCTTGGTCCAGGGCCTGTTTCATGTAGTCCTCATCGGTCATGGGGTGGGGGTGCTGTCTTGAGGGTCCGGAAAAAGCCAGTTCGCCATGTGGGTGGCGGGGTCCCGAAGGTCGCACGAAACCGGCTGAGCGTTGTCGTCTTTGAAGGTGTGGTCGGGGATGTCCTTTGCCCGGAGGGTCGGCCAACCGTGACGCCGCTGCCACAGCCGGGCGAGGTCTTCCTGCTCAGGCTGGCCAATGGTGGGCACCAATGTGGCGGTGCGACCGAGGACCACCAAGTCGAGCAGGGTGCTGTACCCGGAGCGGCACAGGATGTGTTCGGCCGAGAGTACGGCGCTTCGGAATTGGTGGTCGTTTGCGTCGTGCAGGGTCAGCACCTGGCCGTCGCGGCGCTGACCGCCACCGGGGCGGCCGGCGAGGATGAGGGCGGGGCGGCCATCCCGCTGGAAGCAGGCCCGCAAGGCATTTTCCATGTCGGTCCGCTGGGGTTCGGGGCCGCTGACCAGCCCCAGCAGGACCGGGGCGTCGGCTTTGGATTCCACAGACTCCGCAGGCGGGTCGAGGACTTGAAAGCGGCTCAATGGGCCGACGTAATGCGTGGGATCCGACACCGCGCG
>CBFHWV010000020.1:7321-12294 GCA_965659565.1 uncultured Flavobacteriales bacterium | reverse complement strand
CCGGCAGGTCCGGGACCCACACCGCATCAAAGGCGCTGGCCCACCGGCGGACCTGGAGGCGTGCCAATGGCCCCAACCCCATGGGGACCGGCAGGTGGAGCTGGTGCGACATCAGCACGCTGGGCAACCCCAATTTCCCGGGTGTGCAGCCATAGCAGTTGTCGCTGAACACATGGGTGATGCCGAGTTGGACGGCCGTGTCGCGCGTCCACCGGCGTTCGGCCCCAATGGAGGCCAGGTATCCGGGCATCTGGGCCGCGATGCGCAGCAGGGTGCCGGACCCGCGCCCGTATTGGATGGTGACTCCGGGCTTGTCGATTCGGCGCCAAGGTGCCGCCATGTCGGGGTGTGCCTGGTCCCACTCGGCCATGCGGGCATCCACCCATTTGGCGGCTGTGCCGCGGGTGGCGATGGTGACTTCTGCACCCAGCCGCCGTGCGGCGATGATGAGCGGCCAGGTCCGGGTGGCATGTCCCATGCCCCAGTCGAGGATGGCGAACAAGACATGTGGCCTGTCGGGGTGGGGCATCGCTCCTCCGCGCATGGGACGTAATTTCGCCCGCCATGGGCAAAGACAAGCTCCGCAAATGGAAGGAGAACGAGACGTTTTCCCACGTCTTCGAACCAGACCTCAAAGACATCGTCGATGGGGCCACCCTGCATCGCGGGGAGTGGGCCGAGCGGGTCTTCGGCAACGACCGGCCCATCACCCTTGAATTGGGGTGCGGAAAAGGGGAATACACGGTGGGCCTGGCCCGCCGACATCCTGACCGCAACTTCATTGGAGTGGACATCAAAGGGCACCGGTTCTGGCGGGGCGCCAAGACCTCCAAAGAGGAAGGGCTGTCCAACGTCGCCTTCTTGCGGACCAAAATTGAGTTCGTCCAGAATTTCTTTGCCGAAGGCGAAGTCAGCGAAGTGTGGTTGACCTTTTCGGACCCCCAGCCCAAGGACGAGAAAGGCACGAAGCGCATCACCTCCGAGGTCTTTCTCCGGCGCTACCAGACGTTCATGAAGCCCGGCGGCCTCATCCACGTGAAAAGCGACAGCGAGTTGCTGTATGAATGGTCCAAAGCCGGCTGGATGGAAGCGGGCTTTCCCATCCTCGAAGACAGCCGCGATGTCTATGGAGACCTGGTCCACCGCGTGGCGGCGGATTTTGCCGATGTGCTCCACATCCGGACGTACTACGAGTCCCGGTGGTTGGAGGAAGGCAAGAAGATCCATTACCTGCGGACCCGGGCATGAGCGACCGCAGTGGCGTGCCCTCCTCCCGTCCAGGAAGCGGAGATTTTGAGCGGGATGTTCACGACGTGGCGCGCCAAATTCCACAAGGGCGGGTGACCAGCTACGGCGCCATTGCGCGGTACCTCGGTGCGGCGCGGTCCAGTCGAATGGTGGGCTGGGCCATGAACCGCGCACTCGCAGGGGCTGGGGACCCGGTTCCAGCCCATCGGGTCGTCAACCGGCTTGGCATGCTCAGTGGGCGGTTGCATTTCCCAACCCCCACCACCATGGCCGATAGACTGCGAGCAGAAGGGGTGAAAGTCGACGGCGATCAAGTGGTGGACTTCGATGCGCACTTCTGGGATCCCTCGACCGAACTTTGACCCATGGAGACATTGACCCGCGAACACCTGCTCGACACCCTGTCCGGCGTGATGGAGCCGGACCTCGGCAAGGACATCATCACGTTGAACCTCGTCGAATTGCTCGAGATGGAGGCGCAAGAAGGAGGTTGGCGCCTGCACTTGCGGGTGAAGTCATCGAGCCCCGCGATGCATGCCCGACAGCGGATGCGGGAAGCCGTGGAGTTCGCCCTTGAAAAGCTGGCCACCCGTCTCGGCACCGCCATCCAGGCCGAGGTGGACGTGGTGGCCCTGTCCGAGGAGGAGCGCACGCTGGACACGCGCAAAGTGTTGCCTGGCGTGAAGCACGTCATTGCCATCGCCTCCGGCAAAGGAGGGGTGGGCAAAAGCACGGTGACGGCCAACCTGGCCGTGGAGCTGGCGCGCCGTGGTCACCGCGTGGGCTTGATCGATGCGGACATCCACGGGCCGAGCATGCCGACCATGTTCGATGTGGTCCGGGAAAAGCCGACGCCGGTCGAAAAGGAAGGCAAGCCGCTCATCGGACCCGTGGAGGCCCACGGGGTCAAACTGCTCAGCATCGGCTTCTTTGCCGACCCGGATCAGGCCATCGTGTGGCGGGGCCCCATGGCGTCCAAGGCGCT
Organism: uncultured Flavobacteriales bacterium; assembly: GCA_965659565.1. GTDB lineage: Bacteria > Bacteroidota > Bacteroidia > Flavobacteriales_D > Sanyastnellaceae > UBA8752. Next base: position 10,061 of record CBFHWV010000020.1, on the reverse strand, counting down.
GGGCCAATTGTTTACGGACGGCGACTGGGGCGAGCTGGATTACCTGTTGGTGGACCTTCCCCCGGGCACGGGCGATGTGCACCTCTCGTTGGTTCAGGTGGCGCCACTGAGCGGGGTGGTGGTGGTGAGCACACCGCAGGACATTGCGCTGGCCGATGCCCGGAAAGGGGTGAGCATGTTCCAATTGGAGAGCATCAATGTGCCCGTACTCGGACTCGTCGAAAACATGGCCTATTTCTCGCCGCCCGACCTGCCGGACCGCAAGTACCACCTCTTTGGTCGGGACGGCGTCAAGCGCTACGCCGAGGCGTCAGACACGCCGTTCCTGGGCGAGCTGCCCCTGGTCCAAGCCATCCGCGAGGCGGGCGACGCCGGTCGGCCCGCGGCCCTGCAGGAAGGCACGGAAGCGGCCAAGGCGATCGCGGCGGTCGCGGACCGCATGCTCGAAGAACTCGAGCGCCGGACAGCGTAAATTGCGGCATGGCCCAAGCCCACCCCGATCAGGATGCCTTGCGCGAGCGGATTGACCGCGCGCTGGAGGAGTTGCGCCCTTTTCTTCGTTCGGATGGAGGCGACATCACGGTGATGGCCGTCAAGGAAGACCTCACCGTTGAAGTGGAATTGCAAGGCGCCTGCGCCCATTGCGCCCAAGCGGCCATGACCATGAGGGCTGGTGTGGAGGAGGCCGTCCGACGCGCTGTGCCGGAAGTGACCCAGGTCGTCGCCGTGAACATGCCGGCTTCCGCGCAGGCTTGAACACCTCTGCCTTGTGGTTGTTGCACGCCCGGAAGGCGTTCAATCCTACCTTCGTTCCCGCAAACTCATGATCCAGACGGACATTCTCATCATCGGTGCCGGTCCTTGCGGACTTTTCACCGTCTTCGAAGCCGGGCTTCTCAAGCTCAAGTGCCACCTGATTGACGCCTTGCCACAGGCGGGCGGGCAGTGCGCGGAGATTTATCCGAAGAAGCCCATTTTCGACATTCCCGCCTACCCGGAAATCCTGGCTGGTGACCTCGTCGACCGGCTGATGGAACAAGCCGCGCCGTTCAAGCCCGGCTTCACCCTCGGAGAGCGGGCGGAGACCATCGAAAAGGACGGCGAAGGCCAGTTCATCCTGACCACCAACCGGGGCACGGTCCACCGGGCGCCGATCATCGCCATCGCGGGTGGACTGGGGTGCTTCGAGCCCCGCAAGCCGCCAGTGGACCGGTTGGCCGACTACGAAGACCACGGCGTCGAGTACATCATCAAAGACCCCGAATTCTATCGCGGTAAGAATGTCGTCATCAGCGGGGGCGGAGACAGTGCCCTCGACTGGACGAACTTCCTGGCCGATGGGGTGGCGTCACAGGTGACGCTCGTGCACCGACGCGAAGGCTTCCGCGGCCACCCGGACAGCGTGCAAAAGGTGTTGGACCTGGCTGCTGAAGGCAAAATCCGCCTGCTGACCAACGGCGAAGTGACCGGGGTCCACGGCGAGGGCCACTTGGACGGTGTCACCGTCAAGCACAAAACCGAGGGGGACATCCACGTGGCGTGTGACCATTGGGTGCCGCTCTTCGGATTGAGCCCGAAGCTGGGGCCGATTGCCGATTGGAACTTGAACATCTCCAAGAACGCCATCGAGGTCGACACGTTCGACTACAGCACCAACGTCGACGGCATCTACGCCATTGGCGACATCAACACCTACCCGGGCAAGCTCAAGCTCATCCTGTGCGGCTTTCACGAAGCCACGCTGATGGTGCAGAGTGCCTTCAAGCGCATCTACCCCGACAAGAACCTCGTGCTCAAATACACGACGGTCAACGGGGTCAACGGATTCTGACCATGTCCACCATCCGCCTCACCGTCATCGACCGCGAAGGGGTCTCCCACGAATTGGAGGCGCCCACCGACATGAACATGAACGTCATGGAGCTCTGCAAGAGCGCTGAGCTGCCCGTGGAGGGCACCTGCGGGGGCATGGCCATGTGCGCCAGCTGTCACTGCTATGTCGAGGATGCCAAAGCGGCCGACCTGGCGGAGAAGTCAGACGACGAGGAGGACATGCTCGACGAGGCCTTCCACGTGGAGGACAACAGCCGGCTGGGGTGTCAGTTGCACCTCAAGGACGACATGGATGGCATGGTCATCCGCCTCGCTCCCGTCGGCTGATCAGAACAGCACAGGGTTTTGCGCCGTCTTGGAGAGGCGGTGAATGGCGGGATTGACGCGGGCGGCTGCGAGTGCGTCGATGTGCCGGATGCCGTGGGCGTCGGTGCCGAGCAAGGACACCCAGCCTCGGTCGATGCACACGTGAGCAGCCCGTTGGATCTCGGGTCCGTAGGCGCCGGCGATGGAGGCGGCGTTGACCTGGAGCCAGACGCCTTGTTCATGCAGGTCTCCAAATCGCTCGAGCTGCCCATGCCAGTAGGGGTAACGCTCGATGTGGGCCATCACGGGTTGGAGGCCCCGCATTTGGGATTCGAAGAGGAATTCCTTCAGCAGACCCTCATCAGGAGGGGCGCCAAAGGCCAGTTCGAACAGCAACCGTCCCCCCGGAGCCAGCACGTCCTCTCCCCCGGCGACCCGCTCCAACAGCGAGGTGTCGAGGAAGTACTCGGCGCCCAAGGCGAGCTGGAAATCGGGGTGGCGGTCTGCTACAGCAGACCCGAGCGTGGCAAATGCGGGCTCGAGGGTGCTGCGGTCGTTGGGGTAGGTCCCCGACATGATGTGTGGTGTGGTCACCGCTCCC
>CBFHWV010000020.1:1420-7222 GCA_965659565.1 uncultured Flavobacteriales bacterium | reverse complement strand
TGGTATCCGAGGGCCACAAGGCCGTCGATCATCTCCAGCGAGGCCGCGAGGTCGGGCGCCCCGTCGTCCACCCCCGGCACGAGGTGGCTGTGGAAGTCATAGCGGAAGGCGGACAGGTCCAGCGGCTCGAGGTCCGCGGATGTCGCCGGATCGGCACCGGGTCGCCACCACCTCGAGAACCACCCCATCAGCGGTCTCCGTACTGCTGTTCGTAATAGTCGCGGTAGGCCCCGCTGGTCACATGCTCGAGCCAATCGTCGTTGGCGAGGTACCAGTCGATGGTTTTCGCCAGCCCTTCCTCGAAGGTGATGGACGGACGCCATCCGAGGTCTTCGCGCAGCTTGGTGGCATCGATGGCGTAGCGCATGTCGTGCCCGGCGCGGTCGGTCACGAAGGTGATCAACTCCTCCGTTTCGCCCTCGGTCCGGCCCAGCTTTGCATCCAGTTGGCGGCACATGAGGCGGATGAGGTCAATGTTTCGCCACTCGTTCTCCCCACCGATGTTGTACGTCTCCCCATGGGCACCCTTCGTGATGATCACCTCGAGGGCGGCGGCATGGTCCTCCACCCACAGCCAGTCGCGGACGTTCACGCCCTGTCCGTAGACCGGCAGGGGCTTCTTCTGGACAGCGTTGCGGATGAAGAGGGGGATGAGCTTTTCGGGGAATTGGAAGGACCCGTAGTTGTTGGAGCAGTTCGACAGGACCACCGGCATGCCATAGGTGTGCTGCCAGGCCCGGACGATGTGGTCGCTGGAGGCTTTGGAGGCACTGTAGGGGCTGCGGGGGTCGTAGGCCGTTTCCTCGGTGAAGAAGCCGGTCTCGCCCAGCGAGCCGTAGACCTCGTCGGTGGAGACGTGGTGAAACCGCTTGCCGGCCATGCCGCCCTCGGAATCGGCCCAGGCGGCCCGGGCGGCAGAAAGCATGGAGGCCGTGCCCATGATGTTGGTCTCGAGGAAGGCCATGGGCCCGGAGATGCTCCGGTCCACGTGACTCTCCGCAGCGAGGTGCATCACCGAATCGACGTTTTCCTCCTTCATCAGGGCCGTGACCGCCTCCGTGTCGCGGATGTCCATCTTGACAAAGCGGTGGTTGGCCGCGCCTTCGATGTCCTTCAGGTTGGCGAGGTTGCCGGCATAGGTCAATGCATCAAGGTTGATCACCCGCACATCGGGGTGGCGGGTGACCCACCGGCGCACCACGTGCGAACCGATGAAGCCGGCACCTCCGGTGACGAGCAGGACCTTGGGGGTGTGCAGGGTGTCGGCCATGTCAGAAGCTCCAGTAGTTGAGGTCGTCCGAAAGGTGGCGGTAGATGCCTTTGATGTCCACCAGGAACCCACGCTCTGGGTCCTTGAACAAACGCTGGAAGGACCGGGCGTCGTATCCCACGTAGTCGGCGTGGTTGACCGCCACAATCACGGCGTCGTAAGCGGCCTCCACAGGCACCTCTTCCAATTGCACGCCGTATTCGTGGTCCACCTGTGAAGCAGAAGCAAAGGGGTCCACCACATCCGTTTCGACGTTGAACGACCGCAGCTCGCGGATCACGTCGAAGACCTTGGAATTTCGGATGTCTGACACATTCTCCTTGAATGTCACGCCCATCACGAGCACCTTGGCTTCGAGGGGGTTGACGCCTTTTTCGAGCAGGCGCTTGACGACCTGCTTGCCAGCATAGTAGCCCATGCTGTCGTTGACGTACCTGCCCGAGTTGATGACCTTGGCGTGGTAGCCGAGCTTCTCCGCCCGCCACGTGAGGTAGTAGGGGTCGACGCCGATGCAATGGCCTCCGACGAGGCCGGGGGTGAACTTGAGGAAATTCCACTTCGTACCGGCCGCCTCGAGCACCTCGAAGGTGTTGATGCCGACCCGGTTGAAGATGATGCTGAGCTCGTTGATCAGGGCGATGTTGACGTCGCGCTGGGTGTTCTCGATGATCTTGGAGGCCTCGGCCACCTTGATGCTCGATGCACGGTGGGTGCCGGCCTTCACCACGAGGTCGTAGGTGCGGGCGATCACATCCAAGCTTTCTTCATCGCTTCCGCTGACCACCTTCACGATGGTCTCGATGGTGTTCACCTTGTCGCCCGGATTGATGCGCTCCGGGCTGTAGCCCACCTTGAAGTCATCGCCAAACGTCAAACCGCTCCGCTCTTCGAGCACCGGGACGCAGTCCTCTTCGGTGCAGCCCGGGTAGACCGTGGACTCGTACACCACGTAGTCGCCCGGCGACAGGGCATCTCCCACCGTGCGGGAAGCCGACAGGAGCGGGGAGAGGTCGGGTTGGTTGGTGGCGTTGATGGGGGTTGGCACGGCCACCACGTAGAATTGGGCGGCCTTGAGGTCGGCCGGGTCCGCGGTGAAGGTGATGTCGCACCCGTCAAACGCTTCGGCCTCCAATTCCTCGCTGGGGTCGATGCCCTGCTTCATCTGCTCGACGCGGCCGGCGTGGATGTCGAAGCCGATGACGCGGATGCGGCGGGCAAAGGCCAAGGCAATCGGCAGGCCCACGTATCCGAGGCCGATGACGGCCAGGGTGGCGTCCTTGTCCAGCAAGCGCTGGTGCAAATCAATCTTGCTCATGATGGAGAATCAATGGGGGTGACAGCTCCGTCCTGGAGCCGGTAAGTTTCGCCGGATTCGGGGCAGGTGGCCCGGCCTTGATCCTCAAACTCCAGCCGGTGCCCGAATGCGCTCATCCAACCCACTTGACGGGCGGGATTGCCCAACACCAAGGCATAGGCCGGAACGTCTTTGGTGACCACGGCACCCGCACCGATGAAGGCGAACTCTCCGATGTCGTGTCCGCAGACGATGGTGGCGTTGGCCCCGATGGAAGCGCCCCGCCCCACCCGTGTGCGGGCATATTGGTTGCGCCGAACCACGGCGCTGCGGGGATTGGTGACATTGGTAAAGACACAACTCGGACCGAGGAAGACATCGTCTTCGCAGGTCACGCCGGTGTACAAGCTGACGTTGTTCTGGACCTTGCAATTCCGGCCGAGGGTGACGTCCGGACTGATGACGACGTTCTGTCCAATGTTGCATCCCGCGCCCAACTGCGCGCCGGGCATGATGTGGGAGAAGTGCCAAATGCGCGTGCCGGGGCCGATGGCACAGCCGTCATCGATGACCGCACTTTCGTGGGCAAACCACCCGTCGTGTTCCACCAGTCCGCTCATTTGCTGTACGGCGTGAAATCCTTGTGCTCGGTCTTGCGCAGGTCCTCTTCCGACAAGCCTTTGAAGTAAGCGTAGGTGATGGCGAGGCCTTCCGCGCGGCCGACTTTGGGGCTCCAGTCGAGCACGTCTTGCGCCCGAGTGATGTCGGGCCGCCGTTGTTTCGGGTCGTCCTGCGGAAGGGGCTTGTACACGACCTTCTGGTCGGTGCCGGTCAGCGCGATGATCTCTTCAGCGAAATCGGCAATGCTGATCTCGTCGGGATTTCCGACGTTGACGGGCCGCGTCTCATCGGACAGGAGCAAGCGGTAAATGCCTTCCACGAGGTCGTCCACGTAGCAGAAGCTGCGCGTCTGGCTTCCATCGCCAAAGACGGTGAGGTCTTCTCCCCGAAGGGCTTGACCGATGAAGGCGGGCAGCACCCGGCCGTCGTTGAGGCGCATGCGCGGTCCGTAGGTGTTGAAGATGCGGACGATGCGGGTCTCCAGCCCGTGGAAGGTGTGGTAGGCCATCGTCATCGCCTCCTGGAAGCGCTTGGCCTCGTCGTACACGCCGCGTGGTCCAACCGGGTTGACATGGCCCCAGTATTCCTCGTGTTGGGGGTGGACTTCGGGATCTCCGTAGACCTCGCTCGTGCTCGCAATCAGCATCCGGGCGCCCTTCACCCGGGCCAACCCGAGACAGTTGTGCACCCCAAGCGACCCCACCTTGAGGGTCTGAATCGGGATTTTGAGGTAGTCAATGGGGCTCGCCGGAGATGCGAAATGGAGGATGTAGTCCAAATCTCCCTTGACGTGAATGAATTGGCTGACATCGTGGTGGTGGAACTCGAACCGGTCGAGGCCCATGAGGTGCTCGATGTTGCGGAGGTCCCCCGTGATGAGGTTGTCCATGCCGATCACATGGCAGCCTTCTGCCACGAACCGGTCGCACAAGTGAGAGCCAAGGAAGCCAGCGGCTCCTGTGATCAGGACCCGTTTCATGCGGAGGTGGCGCGGCGACCGATGGAGGTGTATTCCCAGCCGCCCTGCTGCATGTCCTCCACATCGTAGAGGTTGCGACCGTCAAAGATGACGGGGTTGTTCAGGGCCGCCTTCATGCGATCGAAGTCCGGCGTCCGGAACACCTGCCACTCTGTGCAGATCAACAAGGCGTCCGCACCGTCGATGGCGGTGTAGGGGTCTTCGGCAAAGGAAATGCGGTCTCCCAATCGTCCGCGGACATTGTCCATGGCTTCCGGGTCAAATGCGCAGACCGATGCACCGGCTTCGAGCAGCTTCTCGATCATGTAGAGGGCCGGTGCCTCCCGAATGTCGTCGGTCTCGGGCTTGAAAGCCAAGCCCCACAATCCGATTCGAACGCCACTGAGGTCCCCGTTGAACCGGTTTCGGATGGGGTCAAACAACACCGTTTTCTGGGCCTCGTTGACCTCCATCACGCTCGTGAGGATCTCAAATTCGTAGTCGGCCTGGCGTCCGCTGCGGTGCAATGCCTGAACGTCCTTGGGAAAACAGCTTCCGCCGTATCCGATGCCCGGGAACAGGAACCGCGGACCAATGCGGGTGTCGGTGCCGATGCCCCTCCGGACTTTGTCGACGTCGGCCCCCACCTTCTCACAAAAGTTCGCGATCTCGTTCATGAACGTGATCTTGGTGGCGAGGAAGGCGTTGGCCGCGTACTTCGTCAATTCCGCGCTGCGTTCGTCCATGACGATCAGCGGATTGCCCTGCCGCACAAAGGGCTGGTACAACCGGGTCATGACCTCTTCGGCACGTTGGCTTCCCACCCCGATGACCACGCGGTCCGGCTTCAGGAAATCGTCCACCGCATAGCCTTCGCGCAGGAATTCCGGATTGGACACCACATCAAACTCCACCTGTGCGTGTGCCGCAACGGCCGCGCTCACTTTCTCCGCCGTGCCCACGGGAACGGTGCTCTTGTCGACGATGACCTTGTACTCGGTGATCATCTTGCCCAGCTTGTCCGCCACGTCGAGCACATAGCTCAGGTCTGCGCTCCCGTCTTCACCCGGAGGGGTCGGCAAGGCCAGAAAGATGATGTCCGCGGGTTCCACGGCCTCCGCGAGGTCCGTGGTGAAGCTCAAGCGACCGGCTGCGATGTTGCGCTCGAACAGCACATCGAGGTGCGGCTCGTAGATGGGGACCTCCCCATTCCGCATCTTCTCCACCTTCTCGGTGTCGATGTCGACGCAAATGACCTGGTTGCCGGTTTCAGCGAAACAGGTGCCGGTCACAAGTCCGACGTAGCCGGTTCCGACGACTGCAATGTTCATGGCAAGAGGGCGTTGGGGGTTTGCTCAAAGATACGCATCGACCCCCCGGAGAACCGCGTCACACACGAGTTCCTGCTGTTTTGGGGTCAGCTCTGTGTGCATGGGGAGGCTCAAAACCCGATGGGTCAGGTCCTCGGTCACGGGCAGCGCTTCGCTGGACGAGGCCACGTCTTGGAACGCGGGCTGCTGGTGAATGGGTTTGGGGTAGTACACGCCAAATGGGATGCCTTCCTTGGAGAGGTGGTCGGCCACATGGTCGCGCAATCCGGGACCGTCTCCCTTGGTGTTGAACTTGAGGGTGTATTGGTGGAAGACGTGGTCAGACTTT
>CBFHWV010000020.1:0-1321 GCA_965659565.1 uncultured Flavobacteriales bacterium | reverse complement strand
GGGTGCCGGTAGGGCGTGGCGATCATGGGGTGCCCGGCGAGGAGGGCGTCGTACCGGTCTGCCGCCTCCGTCCGCGCCGCATTGTAGCCCTTGAGGTGGGGGAGCTTGACGTTGAGGATGGCGGCTTGGATGCTGTCGAGCCGGCTGTTCATGCCGATGATCTCATGCTCGTAGCGGCGTCGGGATCCATGGTTGCAAATCATCCGCAACCGCTCAGCCAGTTCGGCATCGCGGGTGAAACAGGCCCCGCCGTCGCCATAAGCGCCCAGGTTTTTGGAAGGGAAAAAGCTGGTCGTGCCAATGGTGCCCATGGTTCCCGCCTGTTCCCATCGGCCATCGGCGGTCTCCCAGCTCGACCCGATGGCCTGCGCAGTGTCCTCGACCAACGCGAGGCCATTGGATTCCGCCAACGCGCGCAAGCGGGTCATGTCCGCACATTGTCCATACAGGTGAACGGGCAGGATGGCTTTGGTCTTGGGCGTGATGGCCTTGGCCACAGCCGCGGGGTCGAGGGTGAAGGTGCAGGGGTCCACATCCACCATGACCGGCGTGATGCGCAACAGGTGCAGGATCTCCACCGTGGAGATGAAGGTGAAGGATGGGGTGATGACTTCATCTCCAGGACCGATGCCCAGGGCCATGAAGACGGCTTGCAGGGCATCCGTTCCATTGGCGCACGGAATGACGTGGACCGGGTCCGTTTCGGTGCTGCCGAGCCAATCGGCCAGGTTGGCCGTGAAGTCCTTCACGGCTGGTCCGTTGATGAATTGGCCAGACCTCACGACGTCCAGGACCGCAGCGTCGACCTCGTCCTGAATGCGGGCGTATTGCCCGCGTACGTCCACCATGTGCAGTTGCATGCGCCTCGTTGGGTTGAGAATGCCGCGAAGATAAACCGAGACCCCACGCCAAGACGACCACAAATCGCCAAGGCAAGGCGTATAAGACTTCGATGAACTGCGTGTATCTTCCAGATAACCAAACCGCTCATGCCTTCGCCCTCCGCTTCTCTTTTGCGGGCCACCGTGCTCGCCTTGGTGTCCTTGGCCTCTTTTCCCGGCCAGTCACAGGCGTTCAATCCCGATGCCAACGGCGACGGCCAGATTGGGGCTGGGGATGTGATCGCCGTTCTCGCGGTCTTCGGGCAGCCGTATGACGCCTCGGACATCGGTCCCAGCATCCTGCATTTCGATCCGGACACCACGGCCACCCTTCCGCTGGGGTATGACCTTTACATCGCGGAGGACTTCACCTTCCCGTACCTCTACGTCACCGTTCCGGATGGCGAGTTTCCGGGCCAGTCCTTCCGACTCGCCGTCGA